>NZ_CEFZSK010000023.1:0-32096 GCF_979581665.1 Nitrospira sp. Vd2
CAGCACCCTACACCTTTGGATGACCCAACGTCATAAGCTGTTTTGGACAAGAGTGCAGCATTCAGCCGAAAATAGGGGTAAATTACGATTGATCAGCTCGACGATGAGGAAATCGGCAGTAAAGTCTTTGTCAGAAGTGAGAATAAGCAGCATGAAATTCATAGAGGGAGGCATCTACCGGCTTATCCGCTCCCTCTGGGGCCTTTGTCATCGTGGTTTCACCGAACCGTGATGCCTGTAGAACATCGCTCTCATCCAGACCCTCAAATTCAGGCGCATGAACGGCTCCCTCCGTCCGATCAGCGCCCTCGCGTGTTTCTGTCATCGAAGTCTCTCCGAACTGGGACGCCTGTGTTCGCATGCAAGACACCAATGGCACCCCGGTATTCTTGTCAATCCAAAGCTGCAGACGTTCATCGTAGACATGTTCGGGAGAAGGGATGCTCTCAGGCGGAAGCTTTTTGCGACCAAGCAGGATATACGGCGTCACGTTAACCTCACTATGGGTTGTCGCTCGGTAAACCACATTAACCGATTACGATCTTGGCGACAAGGGCCCTCTACCTTGTAACGACTGTTTCTTTCAAACAAGCGTAGCCGGTGTGAGAACCTTCGCCAAAAAAGTAACAAACAGGGAAACGGGGCCATTCAACCTTTTTGAGGGAACGGTCGGTAACACCTGCGGCAGCATGGGACATCCCGAAAACAGGTGTTATTACGGTGTTAGAAAACCCGACAAAACGGTGGAGTCCGCAACAAAGAGAGACAGACAGAACCGTTTAGCGGAAAGCGAGAATCGCTAGGAATGACAAGGGGATTGCCCATGTCGTCAACGACTTGAGCAATCCCCCTGACTGTGATCCCAAAGCAGGCGCGCTACCAGGCTGCGCTACGCCCCGACGTGTTCGTTCCGCTGTCCCGCTCGTGTGAGAAGAGCTTTGGCTTTCGCGAAGGCTTGGGCTCGATGGCTGATGCGGTTTTTCTCGTCCGGCGTCATTTCGGCCAGGGTTTTACTCTGCTCAGGTACAAAGAATACCGGATCGTAGCCGAATCCGCCCGACCCCGCCTGCTTCTCCGCTATTCGTCCCTTGAGCACACCGGTCACCGTCTGAACTGAACCGGAAGGTTGCGCAATCGCCACGGCGGTGATGAACCGGGCTGTCCTCTTATCACGCGGGACCCCGTGCAGTTCGCTAAGCAGTTTACGGCAATTGTCTTCGTAGGTCGCCCCTTCACCGGCATACCGGGCGGCGAATACACCAGGCCGACCACCGAGTGCATCAACTTCAAGACCTGTATCGTCCGCTATGGCGGTAAGGCCGGTATAGTGCGCCGCCGTCACTGCTTTCTTGATCGCATTGGCTTCACAGGTTGCGCCATCTTCTACCACATCAGGGGCGCCTGGAAATTCGGCCAACGTCCTCACTCGAAGACCGAGATCGGTGAGCAAGGCAGTCATCTCGGCAGCCTTGTGAGCATTCCGCGTGGCGAGAACCAGCTCTCCCCTTGCAGTCTTTTCGATTCCTTCCACGGCGATCCTCATTCCAGATTGCCGATCAGCTCTTTTTGCAAGGCGACCAACTGTTGAATTGCGTTCCATCCCAAACCGAGGAACTCATCCAGGTCTTTTTTGTCGAATGGGACATGTTCGGCCGTCCCCTGGACCTCAACGTACCGCCCTCGCCCGGTCATGACGAGGTTCATGTCGACTTCCGCCAGGGAATCTTCCGCATACGCCAAATCCACCATGACATCCCCACCGACCTTCCCGACACTGATGGCGGCGAGGTAATCGGTCAGCGGCCGCTTCTTGATCAGGTTCTTTTTCTTGAGCACTGCGAAAGCATCGGCCAATGCGACGAAGGCGCCAGTGATGGACGCCGTCCGCGTTCCGCCATCGGCTTGGATGACGTCACAGTCGATCCAGATCGTCCGTTCACCCATCTCGGCCTGGTCCGTCACTGCCCGGAGCGCGCGGCCCACCAGCCGCTGGATCTCCAGTGTCCGGCCACCCTGCTTCCCTTTCACCGCTTCCCTGGCCGTCCGCTCGTGGGTGGCTCGTGGCAGCATGGCGTATTCCGCCGTGACCCAGCCGCGGCCTTTGTCCTTCAGAAAAGGCGGCACCTTTTCCTCGACGGACGCCGTACAGATCACCTTGGTCCCGCCCATTTCCATCAGGACAGATCCCTCAGCATATTTAATGAAGTCCCGAGTGATCTTCACCGGCCGAATCTCATCGTTCCTTCGCCCGTCGGTCCGCCGCAGCCTGGCTCCTGGATTCATCGAATTTCCTCTCGCAGAATCAAGAAGATGGGATTATAGAGAAGGGGTACGGAAAGTTCAACGAACACGCTCGCCGTGACCGCGTGGGTCGGCGTTCCGGTTCCTTCGCGTGATCTTCAGCCGCAACACAAGAAGACCGACAATGAGTACAACGGTTGCGACCGCAAATAGCGTTTCATGGGGAAAGATAAACGGCACGCGAGCAGCATAAACAATCGTCGGCCGCATCACAATGGCACCTTTTCCCGATTCCCCAAGCTCGAAATTGAGAATGGCTGTCAATAGCGGGAAGACTTTGACCACGCCGAACAAATTTGTACGGCAAAAATGTTCCGTCCTTCCTCCTCGTCGCTCATCATGATCAGCAGCGAAAGAAAAGATTCAGTGTTGTTGCAGTTAGTTAGCGATCGATTCAAATCAACATTGCCGAGAATAGTGTGCCGGTACAGAAACTGCACGCAATAGGCACCACTTTGCGCCTCCCGTTGACAGACATGCAAAAATCACCGATTCTTGTCTGTCCTCCTGGTTCATCCCTCATGGAAAGCATTCTCATCGTCGACGACGAAGTCGCGATCCAGCGGATGCTCGGTCGCCTCCTCGAGCAGTACGGCTATAGCTGCACGCTCGCCTCTGACGCGAAACAGGGCCGAGAACGCCTGGAGGAGAAAGAGTTCGCGCTCGTGCTGTGTGACGTTAACATGCCGGGTGAGTCCGGGATCGAATTCATTAAGTACGTCCTGTCCGAATATCCGCTCACGGCAGTAGTCATGGTTACCGGCTTAGATAACCCCGAACTCGCTGCCGTAGCGCTCGAAATGGGGGCTTATGGGTATATTCTCAAGCCCTTCGAATCGAACGAGATCGTAATCAACGTCGCCAACGCCCTCCGGCGTCGGCGTCTGGAAATTGAGAACCGCGCCCATCGGGAACGCCTGGAACTCACCGTCCTCGAGCGGACATCGGCACTGCGCCACGCTGTTGAGAGTCTGGAGCGCGCCGAACGGGAATTGCGCCTGTCTCGCGAAGAAACGATCCAGCGGCTCGCGATCGCGGCCGAATATCGGGATGGTGCCACCGCCCAACACATTCAACGAATGAGTCATTACTGCGCGCTCTTGGCCCGCCGTCACGGATTAGAACCACAGCGGTGTGAGCTGATCCGGATCGCCAGCCCGATGCACGACATCGGAAAAATCGGGACACCGGACCATATCCTCCTCAAGCCCGGCAAATTCACGCCAGAGGAATTCAAGGCCATCGCGCTCCACCCGGAAATCGGGTATCGCATTCTATCGGGCTCCGGCGCGGAGCTACTCAACTTGGCCGCGACGATTGCCTGGACCCACCATGAGAAATACGATGGAAGCGGCTACCCTAGAGGGCTGAAGGCCGATGACATCCCGCTCGAAGGCCGAATTGCCGCGATTGCCGATACCTTCGACGCGCTGACCACCAAACGCGTCTACAAGCCGGCGTTCCCGATCGAACAGGCAATCGAGATTATGCACAAACGTCGAGCACAGGATTTCGATCCCGAGTTGCTCGACACCTTCCTCGAAGGGATGGACGAAGTCCTGATGATTCGCAGTCAATACGCGGACGTCTAACGGCCGGATTCATTGACAAGTTGGCTTCCAGCGGCTAGAGTAAAGCCGGCACGCCGGTAAGTCCTCAGGTCTTCCTGCCAGGTACGAAATCCGGTCCTTTTCATACGATTGTGAACAGAGGCGCTTCAGAAGCGCCGCACAGCGGAGGCATGCATGCTGACGATGGCGGTCAACCGAAACTGGATGGCGTACATCACGGAAGCCTTGGTCTCAAGCGGTGGGATGGCAAGCTGGGAGGCAGCCGAGTATTTCACGCAGAATCTGTTCGGCGAATCACCGAATCCCCGGCTGCATGAGGCGAAGAATCCGTACGAAGCCACGTGGCAGCTCCTACATCGCGTCTACAACCCGATCGTGGAAGCGGCCACACGCACGGCGACGATGCCGGCCGCGTCGATGATCCATGTCTTCACCGACATCAGCCTGATCGGAAGCTCCGCGGTCCTCGTCGTGTTCTTCCCTGGCAACAACCAACCCCATCAGTTGCTGTTGCTCGATGCCGTGAAAGCATGGGACTTGGTTTTCAATGATGCGACGAAGTTCAACGAGTGGGCGGAAGAGCGCTATCGGTGGGTGGTCAAGGCGCTTGAATCAGCAACCGCCTTGGGTGACGCAGGAACCTGCCGCCGTATCGCTGTAGCAGCTCCGGGCTCATCTTTTTAAGGATGAGCCACTCCACACGCACAGCCCTGTGCCGACTTTGGAATCGAACGGTTCTCCTCGGGATCGTAGTTGAGATTCGGGGAGAGCCACCGTTCGACAGCCCGCAGCTCCATGTTCTTCCTCAAGTGATAGTCCAGCACCTGATCCCGGCCGATCTTTCCCACCGCGAAGTATTTTGCCTGCGGATGCGCGAAGTAGAAGCCGCTGACCGAGGCGGCGGGTAGCATCGCATAGGTTTCCGTCAGCGTGATCCCCGCGCGCTTCTCCACGTCGAGCAGATCGAACAGCAGCCGCTTCTCGGTATGGTCCGGGCAGGCCGGATAGCCAGGGGCGGGACGGATGCCACGATACCGCTCATGAATCAGATCATCGTTGGTCAGTTGCTCGCCCTTCCCATATCCCCACTCCTCGCGCACGCGCTTGTGCAGGTATTCGGCGAACGCCTCCGCCAGGCGGTCCGCGAGCGCCTTTGCCATAATTGCATTGTAATCGTCATGATCCTGCTCGAACCGGCGAACCAGATCATCGAGGCCGAGACCGGCGGTCACAGCGAAGGCCCCGAGATAATCGATCAGCCCGGTCGATTTGGGCGCGATGAAATCGGCGAGGGCAAGATCATATTGATCGCTCGGCTTCTCCATCTGCTGCCGGAGCGTATGAAACGTCTCGAGCACCGCGGATCGCGACGGATCGGCGTAGACTTCGATATCGTCACCCACGCTGTTGGCGGGAAAGAACCCATAGACGCCTCGCGCGGTCACCAGCCACTCGTTCACAATTCGCTTGAGCAGGGCTTGCGCATCGGCGAACAGGTCCTTCGCTTTCGGCCCTACTGTCGGATCATCGAAGATCTGAGGATAGCGCCCTCGCAGCTCCCACGCATGAAAGAACGGAGTCCAGTCAATGAACGGCACGAGATCGGTCAGCGCGACCGAATCGAGAGCGCGCACGCCGATAAAAGCCGGGGTCGCGATGTCCTCGGCCTTCCACCTGATGGGCAACCTGCGTAACCGCGCCTCGTCGATCGAGAGTAACTTTTTCGGTCCACGCTCCCCGTGCGCTGCGCGAATCGCTTCTTGCTCGGCGTGGTTCCTCGCCGCAAACCCATGCTTCTGATCGGCGCTGATCAAGCTGCTCACCACGCCGACGGCGCGCGACGCATCAAGGACGTGCACGACGGGGTGGCCGTACCCCAGCGCGATCTTCACCGCCGTGTGCGCCTTGCTCGTCGTCGCGCCGCCGATCAGCAGCGGCACCTCGAACCCCTCTCGGCTCATTTCCCTCGCGACGTGGACCATTTCATCGAGCGACGGTGTGATCAACCCGCTCAGGCCGATCATGTCGACCTTCTGCTCGCGCGCCGTCGCGAGAATCTTCTCGCACGGGACCATCACGCCGAGGTCGATGACCTCATAATTGTTGCAGCCGAGGACCACGCCGACGATGTTCTTCCCAATGTCGTGGACATCTCCTTTGACGGTCGCCAGCAACACCTTCCCCTGAGGCCAATGACCGCCCGACGCCTGCTTCTCCGCTTCCATGAACGGCAGCAAGTAGGCGACCGCCTTCTTCATCACCCGGGCGCTCTTCACGACTTGAGGGAGGAACATTTTGCCCGAGCCAAAGAGATCGCCGACGACGTTCATGCCGGCCATCAACGGCCCTTCGATTATGTGAAGCGGCTTCTGATACTTTTGCCGCGCCTCCTCGACGTCCGCCTCGATGTACTCGACGATTCCCTTGATCAAGGCATGCGCCAGCCGCTCTTCGACAGTTCCGCTTCGCCAGCTATCTTCCTGCTCGTCGGTCGCCGCTTTTTGCTTGACGGTTTCGGCGAACTTGACCAATCGTTCCGTGGCATCCGGTCGTCGATTCAGCAGGACATCCTCAACCAACGCCAGGAGGTCTTTAGGAATCTCCTCGTACACCGCGAGTTGCCCCGCGTTGACAATCCCCATGTCCAAGCCGGCCTTGATCGCGTGATAGAGAAAGGCTGCGTGCATCGCTTCCCGCACCACATTGTTCCCGCGGAACGAGAAGGAGATATTGCTGACCCCGCCGCTGACCTTGCACAAGGGCAGGTTCGCCTTGATCCATCGGGTCGCCTCGATGAAATTCACGGCGTAGTTGTTGTGCTCGTCGATGCCGGTCGCGACCGTCAAAATATTCGGGTCGAAAATGATGTCTTGCGGAGGAAACCCGACCTCCCCTGTCAGGATCCGATAGGCCCGCCGACAAATTTCGATCTTGCGTTCCAGCGTGTCAGCCTGCCCGTGCTCGTCGAACGCCATCACGACCACGCAGGCGCCATAGCGGCGAATGAGCTTGGCGTGATGCTTGAACACCGCCTCGCCTTCCTTCAAGCTGATCGAGTTGACGACGCCCTTGCCCTGAATGCACTTCAAGCCGGCTTCGATCACCGACCATTTGGAGCTGTCGATCATGATCGGGACGCGGGCGATGTCGGGTTCCGAGGCGATCAGATTGAGAAACGTCACCATCGCCTTCTCGGAATCGAGCAACCCTTCGTCCATGTTGACGTCGATGATCTGGGCGCCGCCCTCCACCTGTTGCCGCGCGATGCTCAGCGCGCCTTCATAGTCGCCGGCCAGGATCAACTTGGCGAATTTCGGCGAGCCCGTCACGTTCGTCCGTTCCCCGATGTTCACGAAATTCGTGTCCGGCCGAATGGTCAGCGGCTCGAGTCCACTCAATCGCGTGTAGGGCTCGGGCCGGACCGGCACCCTCGGCGCCGCGCCTCGCACAGCTTCGGCGATCGCCCGGATGTGGGCCGGCGTCGTCCCGCAACAGCCCCCCACGAGGTTCAGCCAGCCCCGCTCCGCAAACTCCTTGAGGTCGGCCGCCATCATTGCCGGCGTCTCGTCGAACCCTCCGAACGCGTTCGGCAAGCCGGCATTCGGATAGCAACTGATGTAGACCGGCGCGAGCCCCGCCAGCTCTTCGATGTGCGGCCTCATCTCGCCGGCCCCCAACGCGCAGTTGATCCCGACGCTGAGCAGTGGCATGTGCGAGATCGAATTCCAATAGGCCTCCACCGTCTGACCCGACAGCGTCCGATTGTTCCCGCGCTGCGTAATCGTGAAGGACACCATGACCGGCAGGCGACGTCCGATCTTTTCGAAATACGCATCGATCGCGAACAACGCCGCTTTCGAATTCAACGAGTCGAACACGGTTTCCACCAACAGCACGTCCGCGCCGCCGTCGATCAATCCCCGCGCTTGCTCGGTGTAGGCATCGACGAGCTGATCGTACGTGACCGCGCGGTACGCCGGGTTGTTGACGTCGGGAGAGAGCGAGGCGGTGCGATTCGTCGGCCCCATCGCGCCCGCCACGAACCGGGGACGGCCGTCACGCGCGGTCGCGCGGTCGGCGGCATGACGGGCGATCGCGGCGCCGGCCTGATTCAGCCGGTAGACGTGCTCTTCCAGCCGGTAATCCGCCATCGAAATCGAGGTGGAATTAAACGTGTTGGTCTCAATGATGTCGGCGCCGGCGTCCAGAAACGCCGTATGGATCTCCTCGACGATCTCCGGCCTTGTGAGATTGAGCAAATCGTTACAGCCTTTGAGATCATGCGGGTGGCCGACGAACTCGCGACCCCGATAGCCCGCTTCGTCGAGCTTGTAGGTCTGGATCATCGTGCCCATCGCGCCGTCGATGATGACCAGACGGTCGCGGAGCAACTGTTCAAGGTCAGCGGCGGTGGCGTTCATCAATCCCGTGATCCTCGCCTTAAGTTCCTTTGCAGCGGTCACTATACCGGGTGCCATCTCCGGCGGGCAAGCCGAATGACGGCGCCTTGACTTTGCCGAAGAGCGGTCGATACGATGCCACAACGAGGTCGTTCGTGGCGTTCTGCGTGCTCCCGACCAACTTCCTCTCGCTCGTCCTCCTCGTGACCGTCGTCATCCTCCCAGCGCCCGGCTTCCCCGCGGCCTTCTTTGAAGACGGGTATTTGGGCCTGACGCAGACCGAGTTGCGCGAGAAACTCGGTCCCCCGCAAGCCGTTCGGGACCGGAAATCAGCCCTTCGAGTCTTTAAGTACTACTCATTTGCCGATTGGGAGAATTATTTCAAGAAGCTGATCGCCCCGCAGAACGGCGAGGACGTCTACACCTATAAGCGCGACAGCGTGGAAGTCCGCTATTCGTTCAGCTACATCCTTGACCCGGACGATACCTCGGACTCCCCGACGCTGTATGTCAGTCTCGTCGACATTGAATTCACGCCGTCTGTCCCGCTGGAAAAGGTCCCCGCGCTGGTGCCTGAATTTCGTCCGCCACAAGCGCCGAACGCGCCGGCGTTCCGCTCCAACATCTGGATCCTGATTTTCAAAGGGCCGCCGTCCCCGGACGCGCGCGCGATCGTGCGTGAGCGGACGAAGGAATCGCTCGACTGGACGTTGGCGTTCCAACTGTTCTCGCTCCAGGGCTTGCCCGAGTACCTCACGCTGCAGACGCCGATCGACCGGGTCGAGATCACGGCGCAAAGCGTGCAGTTGGTTCGAGAGCGACAGCGGCTCACCCATGAGCCGACCTTAAATCCCTTCTCAAAGGAATTCGCGCTGCGTCCCCCGCCGGCTCCGAAAACGAAGAAGATTCCCGTCCCGCAGTACGCGGACTAGGACGAAGTGATGAGTGTTGAGCGCTTGAGTGGAAGACGGGAGAGCCCTTGACTCATTTTGCGGGCGGTTGTTAGACTCGCTCACCTGTTATGGGCACACACGCCTCGGCGCACGATCAACCACTGGCCGTGACATCGCCGGCCCCTACGGTTTCTGTTGACGCCAAGGCCTCCTCTGAATCCTCTAAGCCGTTTCTGTGCCGCCGGCCCGTGCGGCTCACGATCTACGCCTTCTTCGCTGTGCTGTTCCTGGCGATGCTCGCATGGCGTTACGTGCCGGTCTGGCTCGACCCGACCTTTGAGAAACACATCGCTCAGAAACGCGTCATGGTCGGCATGAACCGGCAGCAGGTCCTTCAGGCGTGGGGGTCGCCCTATTCGATGAACATCAGCTACACGAAGGACGGCATTCGCCGTGAAGAGTGGATCTATGAAGACTGGGAAAGCGCGTCCGACGTCCGGCATCGGTATTTGTATTTTGAGGAAGGCCTGCTCGTCGGCGGATGGTATTACTCCAGCAGTCCCACGCCCAAGATGATCACGCCGCCGAAATTCCACGACACCGACCCGCTCAAACAACTCAAGCCCGGCTCGTCGGCTCCCTAGGGATCGCCCGCAACTTCCCCAATCGTTCCGGTTTGCGGCTCGCGTGCAATTCTCGGATCAATGTCGCCGCGCGATCGAGGTCTTCCTCATGGACCATCACCATGCACGACACCGCGGGCAGCCCCGGATAGAGACTCCCGAAGTGCTCGTTCTGCACGAAATACCGAATCCTGTTCGCATCGAGCAGGCTCTTGATAAAGCCCAATTCACCTTGATCGCGGGGTTGGATCAGATTCACCATGTCGTTCTGGCCTCGCTTCTTGATGAGATCGCTGAGTGAGTTGTCGGTCGAGTTCCTCAAACAGCCGTCGAATGTTGCGGGCATTTTGCCCGAAGTCCCCCTTGCCGATTCGTGAAGCAGATCGCGCCTCGACGCACGTCGCATCACCGCATGGTCGGACGCGAATGGTCACGTCATCCACGAACCGCAGAAGGCGGGTCGTCGCTTCGGCCCGTATCTCACCCCTTCGTTCATCATGCGCGACGAGCGTCCATCGTGGCAAGCGGTCGACGGCATGAAGGGCGGCGTCGAATACGAGCGACGGTGCGGCGCGGTAGGTCCTCGGCACGAGGTCGGGGTATTCCGGCGTTCGCCCGGTCTCGACGACATTGATCATCGGCCATGCCGTGAGCAGCAGGCCGGCTCCCGCAATGAGGCCGATCGCGCCGATAGTCAATGCAACCTTCATCTCGACATGCCATGCGGGCGTATCACCGGACTAGTGCATCGATCTGCGTTCGACCGCCCATCGCTTCGTGATAGAAGTGTCGAACGCTGTTCACACCAACAGTCCTGCTTCGCGCTCGGTAGATCGGTATAATTGATTTTTGAGATGGTGCGGCCTAGACTGAGGCGCCCTTGTGTCGGGATGCATCACGGCGTCTCGGTGATCTGGACCCGCCGGGCTTTGCCGAAGCCGCCACTGATCGTCAGCACGCGTTTCCATTCACGAATTTGGTAGACGGCCCAGGCGTTCGGTTGTCCCTTGAAGAACGCCTGCGGATCTTCACCGGACGCATTGAGGAAGATCGGCTCGGTAAAGCCTTCGTCAAGCACGTAGTCCAGCAGACAGTCGGTCGTGAAGCCGTCCCCGCGCAGTGACACATCGGCGAGCAAATTGAGGATTTCATCGGATTGTTGCAGCGTGACGGGATTCATAGGCGGATCAAGCCGCGAATTGTAGCGAGGCGTTTCGAGAGAAAGCAATGCGCGAATCGAATCGACAGCTGAAGGACTTTCGGGAGCGTCTCCTGACCGTGATGGACCGCAAACATCACTGGGCATGGGACTACTTCGTCGGTGAGGGCTTGAAGAAGGCGCAATTAAAGATTCACTTTCAGCAGGAATATGCGGTGTACGTGCGCGATTTCCCCGTCTTCCTCGCACGCATTCATGGCCAAAACCCACCGCCGGATGTCCGGCGCAAACTGGCCGAGAATATTTACGAGGAAGATACCGGTGGGCTGTCGCTGGGGCGGTCCCATCCGGAGCTGTTCATCCAGATGATGGAAGGCCTTCAGTATCGCGCGAACGATTTCGAGCGCGTGCGCTTGCTGCCCGCCAGCCGTCGGTACCGTCGGTGGCTCGACGAGGTGTCGGCCCATCAGGACTGGGTGGTCGGCGCGGCCGTGCTCACGATCTTTGTCGAAGGCAGCGTGAAGGACCGGCAAGAAATCTTGCAGCCGTCCAAACCAAAAACCGAGGACGAGATCGAAGAGGTGATCCGCAACCATCCGCTCGTGCGCTATCATGGAGCACCGGTGGAGTCGATGGACTTGATCCGGGCACACCAGCGCGTGGAAGCGGGACATCGGCATGACGCGTACGACATCGTCCTTGCACACGCGACCAGCCAGGCGCAGCGACGCCGGGTCATCGGCGCGCTGGAGCGAAGCCTCGACCTGTGGCTGCGATACCGTGACGGTGTGGCCAAGGCCTGCGGCCTCAAGCCAGCCTGAAGGGGCGGCATGCCATCACCTCCTCGCCGCTATGTTGGCCTCCTTCTTTTTCTCTTCTGGACTGCGCTTTCATCACTTTCTGATGCAACCGGCGACATGGCTCGCGTCCCGCTCGGCGACTTCCTCATGGGCAGTCCGGCGGGCACCGATGGCTATGATGACGAACGCCCGCAGCGCAAGGTGTTCGTCAGCAGCTTTTGGATTGACCGGCACGAAACGACGAACGCAGAGTATTACGAGTTCGTGCGGGCGACCGGTCATCGCGTTCCGGAGAACATCAGTCCGGCCGTCTCCTTGTGGCATGACGGCGCCCCACCGGACGCGATCGCCGCACATCCCGTCGTGAATGTCGCCTGGGCAGATGCCGCGGCCTACTGCCGATGGCGCGGCAAGCGGTTGCCGACGGAAGCCGAATGGGAGAAAGCGGCCAGAGGCACCGACGCACGTCGCTATCCCTGGGGAAACGAATGGAACCTTGCGTGGGCGAACAGTGCGAGCTACTGGGTCGGGCGGACGATTGAGTTCGCGAGCGGCAAAGAATGGCATGCGTTCTGGGTCACCGGCGAAGGGGCACGAATCGCAAAGGAGCGTGGCGTCAATGGAGAAGTGCTGACGCTACCCGTGGGAACATTCCCTGATGGTGTGAGCCCGTACGGCTTGTTAGATATGGCGGGCAACGCGTCCGAGTGGGTCGAAGATTGGTACGAGCCCTATTACTATTTAAAAGCGCCGCCCAGCGACCCGACCGGGCCTGAGCAGGGGATCCTGAAGGTCATGCGAGGCGGCTCGTGGCTCAAACCGGCACGAAGCCTGCGGACGAGCGACCGCGATTACGGCGACCTCGAGACGCGTCCGAGCGGGGCCGGCATTCGGTGTGCCAAGGATGATCGGTAAGCTCTAGCTCATGGACCGGCAGTGGCCTTGAACCTCCGACGTTCGCTATCCTGTTCACGGGCCATGGCATTCCACACCGAAAAAGGTTGAAGCCCTCTTATCTAAATGTCTAATGAAGAAGTGGACCAGGAGCTGGCCTGGGATCTTACTTCATGAGATAGCGAACCTGCTCGACCAATACAACGGGCATAACCATCCCCCTCCCCGCTTCGTCATGCGCGAAGTCATAGATGATCGATTCTTCCGGAACGAGGCGACCGGTGATCGCGACATCGATCTCGATTCGCTCACCTTTTTCGACCTTTGCTCGCATGGCCTCCGTCTCCTCACTCTGCGGGACTGCAATGAGGTTCGCCGGGAGCGTTTCCGGCTTGAAGCGGATCAGTCCCCAGGCGGTCGCAATAAGTTTTGGGCCCAGCGCCACGCGAAAGCCCCGGGTTTCTTCATCGTAGGTCGACAACTCGCCTGGCCACACAAACGTGACTCGCTCCTGTAGCGCTGGACTTCCTTCCCGCCGGGCGTCGCGCTGCCGGTTGAGATCAAACAAGCGCTCGTCGTGCCCGCTGCCGTGGTGGCCGTAGACGGCTTGCCAATCCGGCGGGACGCCATCTACTCGAACAAGAAACGCTTCGATGGTGGCAGGGTCGTCAAGGAGAATGGCTTGATCGGCGATACGATCGTGAAAGTAATCATGCCCGACGAGTGCAAGAGGCCCAACACCGGAGGGATCGGCGGCGGTGGTGGTCGACAGGCCGACCCACACAGCGCACGGCAATAGAAAGAAGAGAACAGTGGAGAACTTACGGAGCACTGCCGGAAACCGAATCGAGCATCTGGTCGAATGCCGACCGCAGCGCCATGGCCCCCGGATGATCGGGCGCCAAGACGCCGGCCTCGGTGAGAATCTCCAATCTGGGCCGAGGATCGAGCTTCAACACGGAGTTCCGATCGACGCCTTTGACATTTACAATCGCCTGCCGATACGTCTCGATCCACGATTCCGTGATCGCCCGCAACCCGGCGTCCGTGGGCCGCATGCGGCCGAGCTTGACCTCATGCAACAGCTTGATGATGGGATCGGACGAGGAGATGCGTTGGATCGCCTCGTCGACGACACGAGGGGCAGCGTCGGCCATCGATCAATTCATGGAGCAGGCGCCCGGTCCACGGGGATCGCCGCACGTTCCACACGGGCCAGGTGCGCTGGACGTCGCCCAGTCGCTGCTGCCCCCAACGCCGAACGCGGAAAACTGCTTTTCCAGACGCGTCGCACGGCACGAGGGGCACGCCGGCGTCGTCGAGCCGTTGACCAACATTTCGAACCGATGCCGGCATTCCTGACAGACGTATTCAAAGATCGGCATGGATGCCTCCTTCTTGCGTGGTCTATTATAGGAGGACTGTGATCAGCCTCGCAATGAGGGCGGAGGAGTGATGTTTCAGGAAGAGAAGACGTTCACGTTTCGGTTCAGCCTCGAAGCGAGCTTTCCAGATGAGTACGACGGTGATGAGGACAACGGTGCGTGGCTCCGAGAGTGGGAGAAGCAAATTAAACCGGAATTGCTCAAGCTGATGTTCGACTCGCTCCGCCGGCATCGGTCATGGAAGGTCCACGTCCGAAACCGCGGGCTGTCGCCCGAGGATGAAATCGAGGTTGTGATGACGAAAGATGTTTCCAACACAACGGTGGAGCCATGAAGGCCCATTACCTCGGTCATGTGGTGTTTTATGTGAAGGATCTCGAACGCTCGCTGCACTTTTATCGCGACCTGCTCGGATTCACGGAAATCGGCCGAGCCTTCAGCGGCGCAGCCGCCGCCCTGACTTCCGGCCGCACGCACCACGAACTCCTGCTGATCGAAGTCGGTCCTGCGCCGGCTCCGCCGCCCGGCCGCCGGCTGGGCCTCTACCATATCGGAATCAAAGTGGGCGACTCGCTCGATGAACTGAGACGGGCCAAACGCGAGCTCGAGCAGGCGGGCGTGCCGATCACCGGAATGAGCGACCATACCGTCAGCCAGAGCCTCTATGTCACGGACCCGGGTGGCAACGAAGTGGAGCTGTACGTCGACGCCGACCCATCGACGTGGAAAGACGATCCGGCGAAGGTGCTCTCACCGATCAAGCCGCTGGCTTTGTAAGAAGGGGGTAATGGGGTATGGGGGTATGACGGGCCTCTACATCCACGTCCCATTTTGCCAACACCGCTGTCACTTCTGTGCGTTCTATGTGCAGATCCATCGCGCTGACCGTGTGCTGGCTTACCTGAACGCGCTGCATCGCGAGATCGAGCTGCATCGCCATGAGCGGACACTCGGCGATCGGGCGATCTCCACGGTCTATTTCGGCGGCGGCACGCCGACGACCCTGACGAGCGAAGAGTTGTGCTGGACGTTGGCCTTGGTCCGAAAACACTTTCGCGTGTCGGACGGCGCCGAGATCACGATCGAAGCGGCGCCTGATACACTGACGGTCGACGGTCTCAAGCAATTGCGGGGTGCCGGATGGAACCGCCTGAGCTTGGGCATTCAATCAATGGAGGAGAGCGCCCTTGTCGCCATTGGCCGGCGGATGCTTCCCGACAACGCCGCTTGCGCCGTCGACATGGCTCGAGCCGCGGGTTTTGCGAATATCAATCTCGACCTTATCTACGGCCTTCCCGGGCAAACCCTGGAGAGCTGGCGGCGCACGTTGGAGGAGACCGTGGCGTTGCAGCCGACCCATCTCGCCTGCTACGCGTTGACCGTCGAGCAGAGGACGAGGCTCGCTGTGGACGTCCATCGGGGCGACCGATCCGAACCGGATGCCGATCTTCAAAACGCCATGGAGGACGCGGCGGCCGACCTGCTCAATCAGGCGGGCTACGAGCGGTATGAAATCTCCAACTACTGCCGGCCGGGCTATGCCTGCCACCATAACCTGCTCTATTGGCAGAACGGGGAGTATCTGGGCCTCGGGCCGAGCGCTCAATCATACCTCGACGGCGCGCGGTTCGGAAACAGCGACGACTTGCAGACCTATTGCAGCATGATCATGAAGGGCCGTCTGCCGGTCACGGAGCGCGAGCTATTGGCGCCGGAAGTGCGCCGACAGGAAGCGCTCGTGTTCGGCCTTCGGCTAACCGGCGGCATTCCCTATGAGCCTGAAACTCATGAAGACAGCGAGCAGTGCACGCGAGTGGAACGACTCATTGCGGACGGGCTGCTAGAGCGGACGGAAGGCCGTCTCCGACTCACGGCAATGGGTAGGCGATTTGCCGATTCCGTCGCGCTCGAACTGTATTAGTTGTCGCTTTCGTCGTGCGACGGCGGGCCGAGTTGCGTGACCAGGAAGTCTCGCCGTCCCAGGAATTCCTTGTTGGCGAACAATTGGAATTCGTATCGGCCGGGCGTCGGAAACTGAACGACCGGGATATTGACGCCAAAGTCGCTGATGGCCAACCGGTCCGTAATCGTCAGCGACACGCCGGCTTCGGCAAGCGTCTCTTCCGTCTCGGAGTTCACCAGCCGCAGCACGACCTCATAATCCCCTTCGGCATCGGTCAGGCAAAAGTAGACGGCCATCTTGTGATGGACGCATGGGAACCCTTGAGCCCAAATATGGGTGAACGCGCCGATCAAGCTTTTCTTGCTGGTCGCCTTATCGTCGATCACCATATCGCAGACGAGAAAAGCTGTAAGGGAGGGTTTGGGGGCGGTCATGCTAGTCGGGTCTCATCATCTGAGGAGATAGTGCAGCGCCGTATCGGCGAGAATAGCCGCCCATGCGGCGATGTTGAGCGCCATCAGCGACGCGTCCTTCTTCCAAATGTGGTACAGCGCCAGTGCGATGGCGAGTTGAGTCAAGAGCGAGAACGGACGGTGGACATGGCGCGACAGCCCGCCTCGCTCACTCGCGATCGCGGCGATCGCGGCCAAGAGGTAACAGGCGAGCGCCGCGCTTTGCAGCCACACTGCGGTGGTGCCACGGTAGCGGCGAACGACACGGACCAACGCCCAAGTCAAGGTAACAATAACGACCAACAGCAGAAGGGGAAAGACGGGCCAGAGAACTTTCGCGCTCAGCATGACGCTCCCGACGCACCGGGCACTGTAGCAACGGCGGTCCCGGCAGTCAACGGATCGGTAGCGGTCGTGGCCGTCGGCAGGCGTGCCTCTGGAAGTCAGGATGGCTCAATACTCAAACAGCACGCGGTAGAGTGCCGGCGTCATTTCGACCCCGAGCGCGGCCAACTTCGTTTTCATCGGGGTGACGCTCGTCTCATAGGCCTTCCAGTACAAGCCATCATTCTCCCAGATGGCGACATTGATGAAGTTGTATTTGCTCGCGGAGTTCAAGCTTCGGTGAAACTTGCCGCTGATGAACCCCGGCTGCTTCGTGATATTGGCCTTCACCTCATCCCACCACCGCACAAACTCGTCTTCTTTGCCGGTGGGAACGGAAAATACGTTGATCAGCGTGACGGGCATCGTAAAACCTCCCCATGTACATCTATCCATGTATCGGTTCGTATCCCGGAGACGGATATCGCCGGATCACGGGTACCGCACGGTACGCTGACCGGGTCGTTCTGCAACCTTGCCCCAATGTCAGCGCCTTACACAATGGCACGCCTTGACAAGTCCGACGCGCACGGAGTACCAGTTTAGTAACGGTGCGAGGAGTATTCATGCCCGTCAACATGGACCCGTCAAAAAAGCGTCTGAAGAAAGCGGAACCGCAGAAGCCGACCACGGCGCCCGAACGTTCGCCGGCGGCTTCTGAAGCGCCGGGACAGCCGAGGAAGACGAGCGAAAATCTCGATACGTTCACCGACCGTGATAAGGAGCTCGCGCTCGCGGACGCCGAATGGAAAAATCTTTGGGACGCGACCGAAGTCATCGATATGGACAAGTGGTGACGGCGGCGCCACCGGCGAGCCGCCATTGCCGGCCAACGCAAGCCTGTCATGCCGGCAAGAAGTAAAAGGCAATGGCGAGAATCAGATAGACGCCCACTAACATTACGCCCTCCATCCAGTGTGACTCCCCGTCCATCGCGACGAATCCGACAATCAACACCGACACCGTGACGGCCGCGACCTCGAACGGTGTGAAGATCAAGTCGAGCGGACGGCCGAGGCCATAGCTGGCGAACACCAGAAACGGCGCAACGAACAATGCGATCTGTAAGCTCGACCCTACGGCAATGCCGAGGGCCAAATCCATTTGGTTCTTGCGCGCGACGAGCACAGCGGTGGAGTGCTCCGCGGCGTTCCCCACGACCGCCACCAGAATCACCCCCACGAACACCTGCGTCAATCCGAGGGTCTGCGCTGCGGGTTGCAAGGCGGTCACGAGGAATTCGCTCATGACGACGGTCAGCAGCGTCGCCGCCGCCAGTACGATGACAGCGGTTTGCTTCGTCCACTGCGCGTGGTGAGACCCACCGCCCTCGCCATGATCGCCGGCGTACAAGTGTCGGTGTGTGCGCAATGAAAAGAGTAGGCTCAAAAGGTAGATGCAGAAGAGCACGACTGCAATGTCCAGACTCAACCGGTCTTCGATGCTTCGTCCGCGGTCAGCGGCCGTAAAATGAAAGAGGGCCGGCACGACCAGAGAGACCGCAGCCAGCAGGAGCAGACTTGCGCCCATGCCGGCCGCCGTCGCATTGAATCGTTGTCGGGGAAATCGAAGACCGCCGGCGATCATGGCAAGACCGAGGACCAGCAGAATGTTGCCGAGGATCGATCCGGTGATGGACGCCTTGACGACATCGTGAAGGCCCTCGCGGAGCGCCATCAAGGCGATAATCAGTTCCGCGGCGTTGCCGAACGAAGCGTTCAATAAGGCACCGGCGCCGGCGCCGACATAACAGGCCAACTGCTCGGTGGCCTCTCCCATTAAGCCGGCCAGCGGGATAATCGCCAGCCCCGAGGCGATAAACACGAGCAAAGGATTGGCGTGGGTGAGTTCGAGAACAGCCGCGATCGGAATGAAGATCAGCAAGAGGTAAAGTTTGTTAGCCTCCTGCACCCATTTGCGCATCGGCGCACGGTAGCATAGACGTTTTTCGCTTGTCGATTCTCATGCTTGCGCGACGGGAAGCCCTCTACTATCCATTTCATCTGTGCAGTCGGCAGACGATCGAGCGATTGTTGTCCGATTATGCCGTCGTCCATTTTCGCGACTATATGGCGCTTCAGCTCACCCGCATGACCGGGACGACCGCCTATGAGGACCGAATGGGTCATGCATTTCCTGAACTGATCCAAGCAGGACGCATCGTGCAAGGGTATTCCGTGAGCGGGCCGCTCGATGCAGAAATGGCCCAATCCATCGATCGAGACCTCGCCGATCCAACCTGGCGAGCACACTTCCACGATGCACTCGTGGAGGACCGGCGGTTCCAGCGCGGCTTGTTCGATCTCAGCCATAGCATGGTCTTGGCCGGTGTCCGCGTGCCGGGACCCGCCGCTCTGCTCACGTTGCTCGAAACCCGACGTGCGGTGGCATACGCCTCTGTTACTCACGTCACATCGCTCCTCGACCGACGCCTAGGCCTCGAGGCCGCGTATGACTGCGAGTACGGCCTTGCGCTCGTCAAGACCTCCGCGGCTCTGCGCTATACGATTCGGCTCACACGCCAACACGGGTTCATAGCGGTCACCGACTCCCCGCGTCATTTCGCTCTGCTTCAGATCACGTTGGCCCGCGAGGAAATAAATCTGGACAATCGGCTCAGCCTGGCAGGGGAAGACCACGACAAGCGAGCGGCACCGCGTCCGCCTTGGCAGGTCGAGGGCGGGAAGGTAGAATAACGCCTATGCCAAATATGCCTTCAACCGTTGTCACACCGGAAACAATCGAAGACATCACGACCGGCACCGGCGATGGACTGGAAGCGCGGGTGACGGTGTACAACTGTAACTGCCACACCTATCAACAAGTCATCGCCCTATTTTGCCAAGCGATTCCCGGAATGAATCCGGAGCGGGCATTCGAGCTAGCCTGGCAGATCGATCACCAGGGAAGTGCAGTAGTCTATACCGGAGAGCCGAAGACGGTTGAGGACGTGGCGAAGCAACTCGCGGCGGGAGGACTTCGCGTAGCGGTGCAGTAGCTATTTGTGCGCGACCTTACGACCCGATTTACGGCTGGAGGGCCGCGCCGGACGCTTAACGGTTTTCTTCGAGCCGCCAGGACGAGATTTCTCCTGGTAGGTCGCGATTGAGGGAAGCCGCTTGGCCTTGGATAGTGATTCCCCACTATACACCCTCACCTGATAGAGTTCGAACAGCCGATTGATCGCCTTCTGATCCCCTTTTCTGGCGAGGTTCAGCAGCCGACGCCGCTGGTTCATCTCTTCTTCTTCCGTGGATGCTGGTCGTCGTTCCACTCGGCCGTTCTCCTTGTTCGAAGGCTCCGGGTTGGAAGGCTCCGATCGGGAAAAGCCACCCCATTATATACGAATTGCAAAATTTTTCCTAGAAATGTGCAAAAACATTGGCGGTTTGCTGCTCGCTTTCCTCGGAGGCGCTAAAAGTATCAAAAAAGCAACACATTAAACGTGTTGTGGTAGGCGGACCGCTGCTCTTATAATCCCATTCTTTCTCCAAAGAAGAGGAGCGGATATGGAAACGTATACACGGGAACAGACAGAGACCCAGGTCCATGACGACCCTGAAGCTCGACGACTACTCAGGGCCGCCTTTGAGAAAACAGCACGCTGGCAACCTGATTTCAAGGGGTTTACGGCAGACCTCGTTGTCAATGTCAACGGCCAGGAGGCGAAGGGCACGGTCACTGTGAAAGGTCCACGGGAAGTGACGGTCGCGCTGCCCGACCCGGAACTTCAGAAATGGGCCGAAGGGCAAATCGGCATGATCGCCGTCCATCGAGGGCCGCGGAGCTTTGAGGAATCCGACGGAAAGTACTCGCTCACCCTCGGGGATGATCCGGCGCATCCGTTTGGGCGGAGTGTTCGCATCCACGGTGATAGCATGCACTCGTTCTATCGTATCAAGGACGACCGGATCACCCAGATCAATCGGAAGATGCCCCACATGGCCTTCACGATCAACGTCGAAGAGAGCGCGATCACGCAAGACGGCAAATACCTCACGACCCGGTACACCGTCTACTATTACGCGCCGCAAGATGGCCGGCTCACCAATGTCGAAAGCTTTACGGATACCCACACTCGAGTCGCCGCCTCGGATTTGCCCGCCACGCGCCGAATCATCGCGTATGAGAACGGGCAGGTGGTGGTGCGTCTCCTGACCTTCACGAACCACAAGATGCTCTAGCGCGATGGACCTTCGTGTACGATCACCGCGCAGCCCTCGCGAGAAAGCCGGTGGGTATGTCCATCTTGGCCGGATGATCGACAAATGCCGAGCGGTTCAGGCCGGCACGCAGGGGGAGTACATCTTCCCCTGCCCCCTGGACCGCCGACTCTTGGATTTCGCCGCAATCCCAGCCGAGCAATTTTCAGCGCCGTACGGGATCGATCGGATGATCAGGTCGTGCAATGGTTCCTCGCGACAGCGCGGCCCCATACGGCCGACGAAATCGAAGCATGGAATCAAACAATGCTCTCGCTGGCTCCGGATAGCCCCGAGAAGTGGGAGTACTTCATCAAGACGCGAGATTCTATTGATGCCACCCGCACCGATATCACCACGTGGGCCGACCTTCTCGATCTCGAGGAAGGGCGGCCCGTGCCTCGCCGTCAACCAGCGACAGCAGGAGAACGACGATGATCATTCGCTCGGCATTGGGCTTCCTCCTTTTTTTCGCGACAACGGGCGCCGCCGAGGAATTGCTCCGTGAAGCGACCCTGCCCCTCTCACTTGCCATGAAAGCAGCGACGGCGGCATTGGACAAATGCAAGCAGGACGGCTATCGCGTCAGTGTAGCGATCGTCGATCGTGCGGGTGTCGTACGGGTGCTCCTGCGAAGCGACGGCGCCGGCCCTCACACAATTGACAGCAGCAGCAAGAAGGCCTACACGGCCGCCAGCCTGCGCCGCCCTACCAGCGAGTTGGCTGAATTGATGGCGAAGACGCCGACCCTGCAGGCCCTCCGCGATATGAACGAACGAATTTTGATTCTCGGTGGAGGGATGCCGATCGAAATCGGCGGCGAGGTGCTCGGCGCGATCGGCGTCGGCGGCGCACCGGGAGCCCATCTCGACGACGCCTGCGCGAGCGCCGGGCTGGAGGCGTTGAAGAGTCGTTGAACGAGAGCAATCCAATCGTTAAACCGCCTTCGTTAGCCGGACGAGCGAAAAGATCTTGGGATTCGTGCAGCTTTATTGACGGTCCCCGTACGGACTACCGAAGGTCATCACCTCCTGTTACCCCACCGAACCCGCCGAAGTTTCCTCCGAACCCGCCTTGGCCGGTTGCCCAGTACTGACCTCGGTGGAGACGGCGAAACGGGTGGCGGAGGTCCGGCCGGCTGATCCACCACAGAAAGACCACAGCCCCGAGAAACGTTAACACGGTGAGGACCGTGCCCAGACCCTTTAGGTGTCTGTGCGCAGTCTCGCCGACCCGAATCTCCTGCATCTGGGCCGCGAGCGCCACCGTCGTCCTGTAGAGGCCTTCGCCGAATCGGCCATCGCGAAAGGCCGGATCCAAATACTGCCGACCGACATCGAGAATGAGGGGTTGTGTGATCCTCCCGACGAGTCCTTTCCCGACCGTTACGGCGGCTTGCCGCTCCTCGATCGACGCAAGGAGGAGCAGGCCGTGTTCTTTCTGGGCGGAGCCGACTCCCCACCGCTGATAGATGGCCGAGGCGTAATCATTCGCCGAACGAAACGCGGCCAGACTAGGAACGGTCACCACCACCATTTCCACACCAGTCTTCCGCTCCAAATCCTGGCAGACCGAGCGAATGCGGGCCTTCCAATCGGGATCGAGGACGCCGGCATGGTCGCTCACGTAGCCCAGCGGTTCGGGAAGCGAGGGGCGGTCGGATAGCGTCGCAGTCGCTATCGCGACGCCGAAAACGAGCATGAGGGCCAGCACAGCCCACAACGATAGGCCTCGCAGCATTCACGAACTCCATCTCATTGACGGTTTTCTCTGAACAGCCGTTCTACGCTATCGGCCGCGGCGGCGATGGCCCCGATATACCGTTCGTACAGCCGCGGCAATTCGGCAGGACCCGGCGAGAGGATGCCGCGTTTGAAGCGCCACACTTCCTCGAAGATGTCGCTCTCGATTGCTGCTTGGCGCTTGATCTCGGCAAGGAGATGCTCAGTCTCTCGTGGAGGCGTGCCCGCAAGCGCGCGGATGACGCCGCGAAACGCGGTGAGTAACCCGGTCAGGGAGAGCGGCAACAAGATCGCCATCACTTCCGTGCTGCCTCCACCTTCCAGGAATCGTTGGCGGAGCCGGACGAGATTGCCCCTCACTTCCTGTTCGCATTGGAACATCAGCCGATCACGATCGAGCGGGCGGTCGACGAGCGCGTCTCTCCCATTGAGTACGATGTGGTAGTCGAGCAGATCGCCATATTCCAGCGGAAAGACGCGCGGCCACTCGCTCAGATCGGCCTCGGTGACGAGCAACGGGGCGACGATTCGCTCGCGGCCCCATCGTCGATGAGCCTTCGCATACTTCGTGAGAGCGTCAGGATCGTGCCGCTCCAATAACCCGAGAACGTTCAAGTTCGAGCGCCCTTCAAGATACTCGCCGCGCGCAGCGCTCCCGTACAGCATTAAACCGAGGAGCGAGGGGCCGAAACAACGGCCGATCTCTTTGACATACCGGCGAAGGGTGTCGCGTACCTCCTCGGGGAGCTGCGAAAGGATTGGATCAGAAGGAGCGATGCTCATCGGCTCGCCGCCGCCACGTCAGCCGGAAGTCGATCGGCAGAAGGGTCGGGGAGCAGGCTGGCGGCAATCAACCGATCGAGAAAAGTAAACGGCGGTGTGTCGCGTAAGCCGGCGGTCGTCATCAATACCTGGTAGCGCAGACGACGGTTCTGGTCCAGTGTCCGGAAGACGCGATCGCGGAGAAGCGCCAGGAGTCGGTTGCCGGTATTCCAGAAGATTACCTGCTCGTCGGCTACGCGCTGGAGCATCTCCACGTGCGGCCGCCGTCGACGCTCATACATTTTTAGCGTGGCGGCGCTCCAGTCCCCTGTCTCGCGGCATGTGCCGATGACATCGGCGAGCGTCATCGCATCCTTCATCGCCTGCATCCGGCCCTGGGAGGCGTGCGGATTCATGGCATGGGCCGCATCACCGATCAAGGCCAGGCCGTCGAGCACCCACGTCGCCGCACGGACACGCCCGGTCGGCATGTAGGCGGTCTGCTTCCAATCGAGCAGGTTGGCGAAGAGTGGCGCGAGATCCGACGCGATCGCCGTCCATTGAGCGCGAAGGGCGGCAAGGCCGGCGGCCTTCATCGCCGGCATCGAATCGGCGGGAATCATATAGAAGGCGTAGACCTTGCGATCGGAGGCGGGAAAGAGCCCAAGAATCGACCGGCGCCCGACGTAGTAGCGCGACTCCGTGAAGCTCGCGTCCGGCGCATCGAGCAGGGCGATGAGATAGCCTTCGCTGTACCGATGCATGCGGGACGAAATACCGGCCGCCTCGCGCACTCGCGAGAGAGGACCATCGGCCCCGACCACGAGACGCGCATGCACGGTCCATCGTGCTCCATCTTTTTCGGCTTCAACGCCGATCACGGCGCCGTCTTGCCGGAGCAACCGCGTGAAGGTCGTTCCGTAGCGAAGCGTCCTCGGCGCTGTCTGCTCCAGCTCCTGCAAAATCACGTGATGCGCGGCATTTGGCATCGTCACCACTGCACGGTTGTACGGTGGCGGCAACATCCCGTAGTCGATCGTGCAGAGCCGGTCCCCCCCGGCTTTCAAGAAATGAAAGAGCCGCACGGACCGCACCGCGTCGGCCGGCAGCTTTTGGAGCACGCCGAGTTCATCCAGGATCCGCTGCCCGTTGGGCTGAAGAATTTCGCCCCGCAGACCGGTCGGCGGGCCCGGTGCCTGCTCCAGCACCATCACCGGGATGCCGCGCTGCGCCAGCGCAAGGCCAAGGACAGCGCCACCGCTGCCGGCGCCGACAATGACGATCTCGGTGTCTTCCTTCATGAGCATTCACGCGCACCTGTCGATCAGGCGCGCTTCATTGCCGTCAGTCGACGTCAAACGCCATCTTAAAATGCTCATCCGCCTCGGCCCACGCTTGCGGAGAGGTTCGGCTGAGCCAGTCACGCAGGTATTGCTTCTGTTCGGGAGTCAGCATGTTCTTGATCTGGTGCGTGCGACCCTGTAACGGTTGGAGAAATCCCGTCCGTTTGGCGACATCGAGAACCGCCGTCCGCACATAGACGTTGGTGTACGCCGTTGGCGGCTGGTCGTCTTTCCCCTCTCCTTGGATCCAGACCGAAATGAACTTGTCGAAATTCAGCCCCGCACTATCCATGGCGGGATCGGTATCGTGAAACAGCTCGTTCTCGGTCTCTTTGAGCGGCGTCGCATCCTGATAGCGAAACATCACGTTGTGCTTCCACATACCTCTTCCCTATTCCCTCGTGCCTCCTCACAACCTCTGCGACCGAAAAAAGGTTGTTATGGTGCGGGGAAGCGCGCATCAGTGTCAAGAGGCGCGACGGCAGACAAAGACCGCTGGATCATCGCGAAAAGCGTCGGATGTCTTTGACTGCCATTGACAAGCGATCAATGCATTTGTTAGCGTGTGGAATTCCTTTACTTGACGCCGACTTGCGGGGTTCTCCATGGTCGTGAAAATCAACGGAAAACCTGAAGAGGTCCATGGCACGACCGTTCTGGATCTCCTCAAGGCCAAGAACATCGACCCTCACATGGTCGCCGTGGAGCTGAATTCCACGATGATCGAACGCGATCATTTGGGCACGACGGCGGTAAAGGAGGGCGATAGCTTGGAATTTCTTTTCTACATGGGAGGAGGCCGTTGACGCATCCCGCTCATAAGGAAGTCACCGAGCTCATCGGCGATACGCCGCTGGTTCGTCTGAACCGGCTTTCGCCGGAGGGCGGCGCGGCGATCTATGCCAAGGTCGAGTCGTTCAATCCGGGCGGCAGCGTGAAGGATCGCATTTGCCTGAACATGATCAATGAAGCCGAACGGCAAGGCCGGTTGAAGCCCGGTGGCACCATTGTTGAGCCGACGAGCGGCAATACGGGGATCGGGCTCGCCTTGATCTCCGCAGTCCGAGGCTACAAGCTCATTCTCGTCATGCCGGAGAGCATGAGCATGGAGCGGGCGAGCCTCCTCTCCTCTTACGGGGCGCAGCTCGTTCTGACCGCGGCGTGGGAAGGGATGAAAGGCTCGATCAAGGAGGCGGAAAGCATCATTGCGCAGAACCCGTCGTACTTCATGCCCGATCAATTTTCAAACGCCGCCAATCCGGCGATGCATCGCGAAACGACGGCCGTTGAGATTTGGCAGGCTCTCGGCGGTCGGTTCGATGCGTTCGTCGCGGCGGTCGGCACAGGCGGCACGATCACCGGGTGTGGAGAAGTGTTCAAAGAGCGAAATCCCAAAATCAAAGTGATGGCCGTGGAGCCGGCCGGCTCGCCGGTTCTGTCCGGCGGCGATCCCGGCCCGCACAAGATTCAAGGCATCGGTGCCGGATTCGTTCCCAAGGTGCTCAATCGCTCGATCCTCGACGGGGTGATCACCGTCACCGATGATGAGGCGTATCAGACGGCCAAACTGCTCGCCAAGAAGGAAGGCCTCCTCGTCGGGATTTCGGCAGGGGCGAATGTCTTTGCCGCCCAAAAGGTCGCGCGCGAACTCGGACCAGGAAAGACCGTCGTCACGATTCTGCCCGATACGGGCGAGCGGTATATCAGCATCGAGAAGTACTTCAACATTTAACCCTACATTATTGAATTGGAAGGATGCTCAAAGAGGCGATCCAACGAGGCCGCGGGCGAAGTCAAAGCCGGAGGCGTATGGGTTCTCACC
Organism: Nitrospira sp. Vd2; assembly: GCF_979581665.1. Lineage (NCBI taxonomy): Bacteria > Pseudomonadati > Nitrospirota > Nitrospiria > Nitrospirales > Nitrospiraceae > Nitrospira > Nitrospira sp. Vd2. The sequence goes on from NZ_CEFZSK010000023.1 coordinate 26,637, forward strand.
CACCCACCCCGAGCTGCCAAGACAGCTCTCATCCCGTGAGGGCTACGTTGAGGACTTTGACGAGCCGAGAACGAAGTTGGGCGCCTTTTTCAGCATCCTTTTGAACATGGAATTCACCGAAGCGCAGATCAATCGCTACAGTCGGCACATTCTTCTGCCTGAAGTGGGCGGCAAGGGGCAGAAGAAGATCGCCCAAGCGCGCGTGCTCATTGTCGGCGCCGGAGGTCTCGGGTCGCCGGCGGCCTTCTATTTGGCGGCGGCCGGCGTCGGCACCATTGGCTTGATCGATAGCGACGTCGTCGATCTCTCCAATCTTCAGCGCCAGGTGCTCCACCATACGGTCGACGTCGGGCGACCGAAGGTGCTCTCTGGGAAAGAGAAAATCGAAGCGCTCAATCCGGACGTCAATGTGATCATGTACGAAGACCGGCTGACGGCGAAGAACGCACTGGAGCTGTTTCGGGATTACGATCTTGTCATCGACGGCGTTGACAACTTTCCCGCCAAGTTCCTGATCAACGACGCCTGTTTGTTTGCCGATAAGCCGCTCGTCCACGGCGGTATTCTCCGCTTCGACGGCCGGGTGTTCACGATCATTCCGAAACAGTCGGCCTGTTACCGCTGCGTCTTCAAGCATCCGCCGCCGCCCGGTCTGGTCGCGAGCTGTCAGGAAGCCGGAGTGATCGGCGTCCTTGCAGGTTTGATCGGCACGCTGCAGGCGACCGAGGCCTTGAAGCTCATCCTGAAGATCGGACGGCCATTGACGGACCACATGCTGGACTTCGATGCCCGGCGCACCGCGTTTCGCGAGATCAAGATCAAGCGCAATCCGCGCTGCCCGCTGTGCGGCGACCAACCGACGATCACGGAACTGTTCGATCACGAGCCGGAAACCTGCGCGGTGCGGCAGGTTGAAGTCTAGGCTGAGGCTCCAAGTTTGGTCGCTCTTACCTTGAACCTCAACCTTGACCTCAGCCTCGTGTGTTGGTGAGGTGACCCTATGAAGATGAAAGCACTCGTCTGTCGGGAATGCGGCAAGGAATATCCGACCACGGCCATCCACGTCTGTGAAATGTGCTTCGGCCCGCTGGAGGTGAAATACAACTACGAGGAGATTCGCGCGTCGATCTCGCGAAAGAAGATCGAACAGGGCCCGCACAGCATGTGGCGGTACGTCGACCTCCTCCCCATCGAAGGATCGGCGACGGTGGGACCGCATGCCGGCTTTACGCCGATGGTGCGTGCAAGAAATCTCGGTGCCTATCTCGGTCTCGACGAGCTGTACATCAAGAACGACACGGTCAACCATCCAACCCTGTCCTTCAAGGATCGGGTCGTCGCCGTGGCGCTGACTCGCGCGCGCGAGCTCGGGTTCGAAACCGTGGCCTGCGCGTCGACGGGAAACTTGGCGAACTCGGTCGCCGCGCATGCCGCCGCCTCGAACATGAAGTGCTACGTGTTCATTCCCGGTGACTTGGAAGCGGCCAAGGTGTTGGGCAACTTGATTTACCGCCCGAACGTGGTCGAGGTCGAAGGCAACTACGACGACGTCAACCGACTCTGTAGCGAGATCGCCGCCGAGCATCGGTGGGCGTTCGTGAACATCAACATCCGGCCCTACTATGCCGAGGGCTCTAAGACGCTCGCGTTCGAGACGGTCGAGCAGTTGGGCTGGCGCGCGCCCGATCAAGTCGTCGTGCCCATGGCGTCCGGCTCGCTGCTCACCAAAATCTGGAAGGGCCTGAACGAGATGCGGACCGTGGGCTTGATCGACCACGTGCCGACGAAGCTGAACGGGGCGCAAGCGGAAGGCTGCTCGCCGATCGCGACCGCCCACAAGGCCGGCCGCGACTTTTTCAAGCCTGTGAAGCCGAAGACGATTGCCAAGTCGCTCGCGATCGGCAACCCGGCCGACGGCTACTACGCGTTGAAGGCCACGGCCGAGAGCAAGGGCGCGATGGACGCGGTGACGGACGAAGAAGTGGTCGAGGGCATCAAATTGCTGGCGCAGACAGAAGGCATTTTTGCGGAGACTGCCGGCGGCGTGACGATCGGCGTGCTTCGGAAGCTCGTCAAGCAAGGTGCGATCAGGAAGGGCGACGTGACGGTGGCCTACATTACCGGGAACGGGCTCAAAACCCAGGAGGCGGTCATCGATTCGGTGGGACGCCCCGTACGAATCCAGCCGAGCTTGTTGAGTTTCCAACAGACGTTCAAGATGGGGCAACATGGAGGCGGCGACGCATGATCAAGGTCAGAATTCCGACCCCCCTTCGCACACTCACGAAGGGGCAAGGCGAACTCGAGGTGAAGGGAACCAGCATCGGGGAAATGATCGACAATCTCAACGCGTCGCATCCAGGCATGAAGGACCGCCTCTGTGACGAGAAGGGCGAGCTGCGGCGGTTCGTGAACGTCTACGTCAACGAAGAGGACATCCGCTTCTTGAACGGCAAGGATACGGCGTTGAAAGACGGCGACGAGGTGTCGATTGTTCCCGCGATCGCGGGAGGCTGACATGCCAAGCCTACGATTTCACATACGGTTTCCGGAAGAGAAGATCAAGGAGCCGATCATTTATCAGATCGGCCATGAATACAAGGTCGTGACGAACGTCCGACGGGCGGACGTCCGTGAAACGACGGGATGGATGGACGTGGAATTGACCGGCGACACGGCGGAAATCGAGCGCGCGGTCGCCGGCCTCAGGAAGAAGGGCGTCCTCGTCGATCCGATTGAATTGAACGTGGTGGAGTAATGAAGACGTTGGGTCAGTTGAGTCCGTTTACTGAAGCAAAGCCTATCCGGTGGGCTTCACACGGACAAAACGGAACTAACGGACAACGGACCAAACGGAATTCCTGAGCATGGACTTTACCGACTCACAGATACAGCGCTACAGCCGGCACATTATCTTGGCGGAGGTCGGCGGCAAGGGCCAGAAGAAGCTGGCCCAGGCCAAAGTGCTCGTCATCGGTGCCGGCGGACTTGGCTCGCCTGCCGCCTTGTATCTCGCCGCTGCCGGTATTGGAACGATCGGCCTGGTTGACGGCGATGTCGTCGATCTCTCGAACCTGCAGCGACAGATCCTTCACACCACCGCCCGCGTCGGTGTACCGAAGGTCGAATCCGGTCGTCAGATGCTGTCGGCGCTCAATCCCGATGTGACGGTGAAGACGTACCAGGAGAATGTTTCCGCCGACAACATCATGCGCCTGCTGCACGACTACGACATCATCCTGGACGGCTCCGACAATTTTTCCACGCGCTTCCTGGTGAACGACGCCTGCTTCTTCGCTAAGAAGACGTTGATCTCCGGCAGTATCTTTCGCTTCGAAGGTCAGCTCACGACCATCAAGCCCCATCAAGGTTATCCCTGCTATCGGTGTCTCTATCCGGAGCCGCCACCAGCGGGGCTCGTCCCGAATTGCCAAGAAGCCGGAGTGCTCGGGGTCTTGGCGGGCACCATCGGCGTCCTGCAAGCATCAGAAGCGATCAAGGAAATCCTTGGACTGGGTGAAACGCTCGCCGATCGATTGCTGATCTACGACGCGCTCGAAATGAAATTCCGCAAGTTGGCACGGCCGAAAGATCCCGAGTGCCGGCTCTGCGGCCCCCACCCGACCATGACGTCGCTGCTCGGCGACTATACCGTCTCCTGCACGATCTAACGTTGCAGATGCCGGCGGCGGTGCTCACCATCCCCCAAACCATCGTCGACGAGATGGTGGCACATGCGCGGAAGCTCGATCCGTTCGAGTGCTGTGGACTCTTGGCGGGGACCGAGGGCACGATCAGCCGACACTACCCGATCACCAACACTGTCGCACACGACGACCAAGCCGTGGAGGTCTTCGATCAGGCAAACGTCAAGCAACTCGGCGATCTGTCCGAGACGGCGCGAGCCGAAGTCGCCTATTTCATGGACCCACGGGAAATGTTGGCGGCGTTTAAGGACATGAGGTCGCGTCAGTTGGAGCTGGTCGCGATTTATCACTCCCATACCCGTTCTCCGGCCTATCCATCGATGACGGATGTTGGGCTCGCCTACTATCCCGACGCGGCCTACATCATCATCTCCCTGGAGCACCCAAATGCTCCCGACATCAAGGCCTACTGGATCAGAGATCGCAAGGTCACACCGGCCACGCTTTGCACCGCGTGATCTTGCAGAAGAAAGGGCTGGCACGCGCAATCGAACGATGACATAATTTGCCATTCATTCATCATCCACTCATTACGAGGAGGCACCCGTGAGGATCATCATTGGTCATCTCGTGTTCAGTGCGCTCGCCTTACTCGTCTCTGCTTTTCCCGTGCGCGCCGAAGACAAAAGCTTTTATAGCCCCATCGTGTTCATCGACAAGGAGAAAGGATACATCGTGATCTCGAGCAGCGGGAGCGTCTTTCCGGTGGAGGCGAGCGATGCGGCCAAGCCGCATCTCGAAAAGCTCCCCGTCTCCGGCATGATCGACATCGTCGCCGAGATGCGACCGGGCAATGCGCCGTTATTGAAGAGCTGGAAGCTGATGAGCGGGGAATCGACCTGTAAGCACTTCGACGGCAAGACGTGCCGTTGAAGAGTCCAATCAAAATGGGAGGCTGTTCAAATGGCCCAAGGCGAGGCCGCAGCCGAGTCAAAACTGGAGCTACGTTGAGGATTTTTGACGACGTGAGAACCACGGGGAAGGGGCGCGTCTTGGCGCGCCGCGGGTAGGGCGGGTGAAACAGGCTGGGTCATTTTCAACAGCCTCACTCCGAGCTGCCCAGCATGTCATCGATCAAAGGCCGATTGATGTCGCTGCAGCCGGGACAGATCGTATCGAACAGGGCTTCGTGATCGGCGACGAAGTTTCGGCCGTCCACCAGTCGCTCGGCGATCACCTGATCGTAACAGGTGTCGCAGAGCATCATCAGGCCGCGCATCACCCCCACCGTTTTTCGTCCCGCACTACTCGGCATGGTATTCGCTACTTCTTGGTTGTGAATCGAAACGACCGCACTTGACGATATTCGCTTAACGCTCGGCCTTACACGCTGCCCCGCTGCTGCGCGACCCAGAAATCCTCGGCTTCCAGCTCGATGCCGCAACGCGGGCACTCATAGGGTGTGTCAGGCGGCGGCACGCGCAACTCCTGATCTTCGATACGACCGCGGCAGACGTGGTACCAATGTCCGCCCGCGTGCTCATTGTCCAGCGGATCATATTCGAACTTCAGAACCATCGCTCGCTTTCACCTTACCTCGGCCGTCAATCGAGTATACCGACTGCTCTCATCCACGGGCAACCGGGTATGCGAGACGCAACGACAATTAGATGGCAACAAGGGCAACATGAGTAGAGACAACGCTGCAGGATGTTCAAAAAGTCCGTCTATTTCACCCGCCCACCCCGAGCCCGCCACGACGGGCTCTTTTCCCGAGCTGTACGTTGAGCCTCCGAGTGATGCGAGGTGCGCG
>NZ_CEFZSK010000024.1:0-29466 GCF_979581665.1 Nitrospira sp. Vd2
TCCTGGCCAGCGTGGCTCGATTTTGTCAGCGCACTTCAGAGACAGGACACTAGCTTGCCGGTTAATTATGACGAGGTGGAAAATTGTTGAAGATGGTTCACTGAACTATAAAGAGAAAAAGGACAAACTAGAGGGTTGTATTCGTCGTCTCGTAACCGAAATCCTAAATGACCTCGATAAGAAGAAGCGAAACGATTATGAGTATCGTTTGATCGAGGTTCTGAGAGGCATGGAGTCACTGGCTTCCGACGAGTGACGAAGTCGGATTCACTCTTCCTGCAGTTGAGAGTCTGGGGGTATTTGGAATGAGCGCGATTCGGGAGATTCACGGTCGGCAGATTTTGGATTCGCGGGGCAATCCGACGGTTGAAGTGGAAGTGGTGCTGGAGAGCGGGGCGCGAGGCCGCGCCGCGGTGCCGTCGGGGGCGTCGACGGGCGAGAAGGAAGCGATCGAGCTGCGCGACGGGGACAAGAAACGGTGGATGGGAAAAGGCGTCTCCAAAGCCGTTGCCAACATCAGTAAGACGATCGCGCCGAAATTGCTCGGCATCGAAGCGTCCGAACAGGCGGTGATCGACCACACGATGATCGAGCTGGACGGCACGAAGAACAAGGGCCGCCTCGGCGCGAATGCCATCCTTGGCGTGTCACTGGCGGTCGCGAAAGCGGCGGCCACCGAAGCCGGACAGCCGCTGTACCGGTACATCGGCGGCGCGAACGCACGCACGTTGCCGGTCCCGATGATGAACATCATCAACGGCGGGGCGCATGCCGACAATCGGCTGGATCTCCAGGAATTCATGATCATGCCGGTGGGCGCGAAGACCTTCAGCGAAGCGCTCCGCATGGCAACCGAGATCTTTCACGGGTTGAAAGCCTTGCTCAAGAAAAAGGGATTGAATACCGCGGTGGGCGATGAGGGCGGCTTTGCTCCAGACCTTCAGTCGAATGAAGAGGCGCTGGAGCTGATCGTGGCGGCCGTCGAGGCGGCAGGGTATCGGGTCGGGAAGGATATCGTCCTCGCCTTGGACGCGGCCGCGAGCGAATTCTATGAGAAAGGGCGGTATCGTCTGGAGGCCGAGCAGCAGGACTGGTCCTCAGAGGACATGATTGCGTACTATGAGCGGCTGGTGGAGCGCTACCCGATTGTCTCGATCGAGGATGGTCTGAGCGAACTGGATTGGAAGGGCTGGCGGATGCTGACCGAGCGGCTCGGCGACCGGGTACAATTGGTGGGAGATGATATCTTTGTCACGAACGTCGATATTTTCCGCAAGGGCATCCAGGAAGGCATCGGCAACTCCATTCTCATCAAGGTGAACCAGATCGGCACGCTGACGGAAACGCTGGATGCGATCGAACTCGCCAAGCAAGCCAGCTATACGGCCGTCGTCTCGCATCGATCGGGCGAGACGGAGGATACGACGATTGCCGACATCGCCGTGGCGATGAATACGGGCCTCATCAAGACGGGATCCCTCTCTCGGACTGATCGTGTGGCGAAGTACAATCAGTTGATCCGGATCGAGGAAGGCTTGGGCGCCTCGGCCATCTATCCGGGGCGCCATGCGCTCCGGCAGTCGGCGAAAGCATGACGTAGGACGCCGAAGACCATGAGACAATCAGGCGGGATAATCCAACTGCAATGACACGGCGCAACCGAAGCCGCCGGTCCATGCAACGGCGGAAACAGACATCCACCTGGCTCGCCTGGCTCGTCGGTGGCCTGTTCACGGTCGTGCTCACGTTCTCCTTCTTTTTTGACGATATGGGCGTTCGTAAATATCTCGCAATGCTCAAGCATGAGCGTGAGCTGGCGCTGGAGATTCGTGAGCTGGAGCGGATGAACGCCGACCTGCGTGTCGACATTCGGCGGATTCAAACAGACCCGGCTCGTATCGAACAGCTGGCGCGCGAACGGTTGGGATTTGTTCGTAAAGGGGAAACGGTGTATCAGGCCGTTCCGGAACAGCCGGCCGGGTCTTCTCATCGCTGAGGCTCGCCCCTCGGCCCGCTTGCCCCAGTGGTTCACATCGATCGAAGATGCAACAGACGCTGCAGATGAAATTCGGCACGATCGCGATCGTCGGGTGCCCCAACGTGGGGAAGTCAACGCTCCTCAACGCCCTGTTGAAGGAAAAGGTCGCGATCGTGTCCGATAAGCCGCAGACCACCCGAACGCGGATTCTCGGCGTGCTGCATCGGCCCGATGCCGAATTGATCTTCCTCGACACGCCGGGGCTGCACGAGCCGCAGCATCAGCTCAATAAGCGCATGGTCCGCACGGCGCTCGAAACCATGCAAGAGGCCGATCTTCTGTACGTGCTCATCGAAGCGACCCGCCCCTCGCCGGGTCCCGGCGATCGGCTCGTGATCCAACGTGTGCGGGAAGTCTTTGGAAAGCAGCGACGCCACGCGTTCCTGCTCATCAACAAAGTCGATATCGTCAACAAATCGAAAATCCTCCCCCTCATCGACTCGGTCCGGCAGCTCTACGATTGGACGGAAATCATTCCAATCTCCGCTCAGACGGGACTCAATCTTGACCGTCTCTTGGATTTGACCGTCGCACAGTTGCCCGTCGGCGACGCACACTATGATGCCGATATGTTGACGGATCAGACGATGCGCACGCTGGCGGCCGAGATCGTCCGCGAGAAAGTGCTGCACCATACGCGTGATGAGATTCCGTATTCGGTCGCGGTCGACATCGAACAGTTCGTCGAGGAAGGGAAGCTGGCCCGTATCTCGGCATCAATTCTTGTCGAGAAAGAGACGCAAAAGCCGATTGTGATCGGCAAGCACGGCGACCGACTGAAGGCAATCGGGACGGAAGCGCGGATCGAGATGGAGCGGCTGTTCGAGATGAAGGTATTCTTGGAACTCTGGGTGAAGGTGCGCACCGGCTGGCGTGAAGACGAGCAGCTCTTGTCGGCGTTAGGCTACTAACAAAGATCTGGATCGAGGCTGAGGTAGGACCAGAACTGCTGATGCAACCGGCTGAACGTTCACGAATCGCCGACCGAGACGTTCTCAAGGAGTTGGCGCGCGAGCCCGAGAAGGGCCAGACGAAGTTCGACCTCCTCCTGGCTTCGTTTCAACGCCTGCTGAGGCGCGGTGCGATCAGCAATATCAGCAAAATGCTGAGTCGCATGCACCCCGCCGATATCGCGAAGGTCATCGAGCATTTGTCCTCTCCCAAGGAGAAACGGACGCTGTTCGAGTTGGTGCGGGGAGAATCGTTGCGCGGTCAAGTATTGAGCGAGATGGACCGCGGCGACGCGCAAGAAGTGCTCGTCGACATGCCCGCTTCCGACCTCGCCTTGCTGCTTCGGGACCTTGGCAAAGACGACGTGGCCTATCTTCTGGGTCTTCTTCCCGAGGAGCAAGCGAAAGAGGTCTTGGATTTGATGCGGACCGAGGACTCCTCCGACGTCGAGGAGATCCTCAAGTATCCGAAGGATACGGCCGGCGGCATCATGACGACCGAGTTTTTCTCGCTGCCGGAAGATACGACCGCGCAGGATGCGATTCGGCGGTTACAACATGCCACCGATGCCGAGATGGTCTTCTACATTTATGTCACCGACAAAGAGGATCACCTCGTCGGCGTGCTGTCCTTGCGGCAGCTCCTGACCGTCCCGCCGGGGACGCCCTTGAAGAACATCATGACGCGGGATGTGATCAGCGTCTCGGTGGACACGGACCAGGAAGAGGTCTCGCGCCTCGTGGCCCGATACAACCTGCTCGCGGTGCCGGTCGTCGAGAAGGATCAGACGCTGGTCGGCATCATTACCGTCGATGACGTCGTGGACGTCATCCGTGAAGAGGCGACCGAAGACATGTTGAAGATGGCCGGAGCGGCTGAGGGCGGGGATACCTTGCTGCGCTCCTCGAGCCTGGAAGCCGCGCGTTCACGGTTGCCGTGGCTCTTCACGAATTTGATCGGCAGCCTCATCTCCGGCTGGATCTTGTGGCTCTTCCGGTTCACGATTCAAGAAGTCGTGGCGATCGTGAGTTTCATCCCGGTAATCGCGGCGATGGGCGGCAATGTGGGGCTGCAGTCATCGACGCTGATCATTCGGGGATTGGCGACCGGGTCCATCGAGTCGTCGGACATTTGGAAAGTGTTTTTCCGCGAGATCCGGATCGGCTTGCTGTTGAGCCTGGCGTGCGCGTTGTTGTTGACAGCCACGACTTGGCTCTGGCATGGCCATTGGTCGTTAGGGGCAGTCGTGGGCGCCTCCCTCATCATCGCCTTTCTTGTCTCCACCAGCATGGCGACGATCATGCCGATCCTTTTGAAGCGGGTCGGGGTGGACCCGGCCGTGGCCGCCGGCCCGTTTGTGACGACGGCCAACGACATTTCAGGGATCACGATTTATCTGACCCTCGCCACGGTCCTGCTGGAATATCTGAAGTAGCCTACCCCCTTGTCGGTAGAGTGGCGCGAGTGGTTCGGCCGGCCTAATCCCCACAGTGTAGGAGCGCGGCGGACGTCGGGACTGCTTGACAGGGTAGGGTCTATCGACTCGCCCGCCGATCAGCGGCGACCGTTAGGATGTCGATGATTTTGGGCGTGTGACGGGAGTCGATCGTTAAGAAGTTCCGCCATATAAATTTACACTTACTCGCACAGCGCTAAAGTCGTCTATGGAATTTCAATAGCTTACCCATCGGTATGGTTGTTGCTCGCGGACTCCGGTATTGCGTCGAACCGATCCAGAGGAGGACCAATGTACCGACTAGTCGACAGGCGAGCGCCGAGGGGAAAAGCGACGACCGCTCCTGCATTGACTCCACGCCAAAAGCAGATTCTCCACCTCATTACGCAGGGCTTTACGAGCCGCGAGATTGCCGAACAGCTCCACATCAGCGTCCAGACGGTCGAAGTGCATCGATTTAATCTCATGCGAAGGCTGGAAGTGCGGAACGTGGCGCAACTGATCCGGCAGGCCTTGTTGCTCAAATATCTCCCGAAAAATTATCCGGCGAACACTCGAGTCTCCTAACTTGTGCTGGTCCTCCCGGATTGCATGGAGCAGGACCGCGGACCGTCGGGCACGTCAATGGGAAAATGGCTGCGCATTGCCAACTATCTGCGGTGGCGGTTTGCGACGTCTCCCGTTCTCCTTCATCCTGAGACCTGGCATGTGCGGCCGGTTTGTGGTCTAGCCGACTTGCCAAAAGGCGAGTGGCTGCTTCGGCGGCCGCTTGTGCTTCCTGCCAGTACGCGGCCGATGTTCATCGGCGGCCGCATCCGTATCAAGTAACAGTTCTCGCTGGATGGTCCTTCAGACGACACACCGGGCCGGCTTGCTCCTTGTCTATAAGGAGCACAGCCGTGCCCAAACTGGTGATGTGCGCGATGAAAACGAGCGACTACTGATTGGCGGCGGGTTTCGGCGCCATTGACATGAGGGGACCGGCGACGGCGTGGGCGTCCTCATCCGGTGCAGGCTTCTGGGGGGCCGAGGAGGAATGGCGATGGCGATGATCAAACGGTTTGACGATCAGCAGCAAGGCGCGCGAGACGAAACTGCCCATGATGACCTCCCGTATTGTGTCGAGTATATGTGAAGCCCGCAACTCATCCTATCGGTGATCGGCTGGTTTTCGTGTAGCGATTTTCGGGACAGCGAGCAGAACTTTTGCGACAGTCGCGGCCGTCACGCGCCCATCTGCATGCGATCCGCGTGCGGCGCATCCCATTTACCGGCGCACTCCCCACACGTGCCGATGGCGAGGAGCGTGCCGCGGTGTCCCTCTCCGTATTCCGCAAGTGACCAAGTCACGCCTTCGATCGAGACACGTCCGCACACCGTGCAGATGAGCCGGCCTTGGTGCGCGCGCTTGGTCTTTCGCTCCCGCCATTTCCTCAGCACCGCCAAGAGCGTGATGAACCACATCAAGGCAATTGGCAGCACATAGTCGGTCAATGCCGTAAGTCCAGAGTCCCAAAACGGCGAACTAAAAAACACGAAAGTGGCGATGATCGTCGAAGCGAGGGCCACCACCATCACCGAGAAGGAATGGCGAAAAGTCGACCATAAGGCGACCAATGCCACCGGTGCGGTGTAGAGTCCGGCGAGCGCCCAGCCTATGGGAAGCAGCAGTTGTGCGGCGCCAATGCCGGCAACGATGAGGAATGCGAGGGGGGTGACCCAATAATGCCCGGAAGCCGTACTGCTACGGCGCGTCATGCGTCATGCTAACACGGGGCGTGCGAGCGGCAAATAGACGGGTTGCCCTCCCGTGCTTCTTCGTGCGAACCATTACGTGCCTATGTCGGCGGTTAGGACCTTCCCCGGCGCCGGTGCAGCCCGTAGAGAAGGGCGGCGATCCCGGACGCAAAAAGCCACCCCGTTGCCGGCTCAGGATTCTGCACCAACCGCGACGCGGGTGGATCGGCGGCGGCGCTCAATGCGGTTCCGGTCGACCCTTGAGTGACGGTGGATTGTGATGAGGGCAGAAGCGACGCGCTCACGGTCAGCTGCGAAGGATCGGCGGCGGCTCCGTTCAGGGTGGTTCCGCTCGATCCCTGTGTGACGGTGGATTGTGATGAGGGTAGAAGCGACGCATTCACGATCAGCTGGGAGGCGAGCGAATTGTTACCGGTCGTCACAGATTGAGTCGGCAAAGTCGTGCTCGATGAGCTGGTTCCACCGGACGCTCCACTGGCACTCGTCGTGGCCGTCTCAGGAAAGAATGGCGCCGGTAACGCTCCGGTCGTTCCTGCACCGATCGGCGTCGGCGACAAGGGCGCAGTCGCGCCGGCGAACTGAAACGGATTGAAGACGCTGGTCGTCGTGCCGGTCACCGCGTTGAGCGTCCCGGCGGATGTGGGGCTGAAAACGGTCGTCACCTGTGTGGTCAATGGCGCCGCGGCTCCATTGAACGGAAAGGGATTGAAGACGCTGCTGCCGAGCGGGATCAGGGGAGCGGTCGTCCCGATGAAGCCAAATGGATTGAAGGCGCTCGTGCTCGTTGACGTGACGACGGGTACGGTCATGGCGCCAACCGGTGTGACGGTCCCGCTCGTGACGGTGGTCTGTCCCGTCGCTGACGAGATGGTCTGAGTGACCGAGCTCTGCGACACCGTCGTCGTGGTGCTCATCGCCGCACCGGTCTGTTGAATCGTGGCGGCATCGGCGAGAGAAGCCAGCACGCCGACGAGAATCAACGGGAGCACCGCCCTGGGATATGCCATACGACACCTCGGGTGTGGGGTAGCGCCTTAGCGAATCACATCCTTGAGGCGGCCAATATCGGCGAGGAAGGGGAGATGCTGTCAGTGGGAAATTTACTGCAACCTGCCTTGGACCAGGGCCGGCGCGGTCGTGGCTTGGCTCATGCCGAGGTAGCGTCCCGGATGATTGGGAGTCCGTCCGAGACCAGCCGGCTGACTACGTCCGTCTGCCTTCCGGCACTTCGACCCGAATGGTGCCCGGCACGTTGAACGACCCCGTCGAGGTCGCTCGATCCAGCTTCACCGTGTAGCGGATCGTACCCGGTGAACCAAAGCAGACGCTGAAACTTTCCTCCGGATCGAGCCGTTTGCCGTTCGCGACGCGTGCCAGACCAAAGCCGCGTGTGCAGGTGACGCGCCCGTCAATTTGATCCAAGAACACGACGTGCACAGGTGCGCCGTGCCGGTTGACCAGTCGAAGTTCGTCTCCCGGGCGAAGACGGACTTCAGGTGCCGAGAGGCCGTCCTCGATCACCACCTCCTCGATGTTTCCCGTCAACGTCCCATTCGCCAACCCCATGCAACCGGCAGCGACGAAGAGCACCAGGATGGGGCCCAGACAGAACCGCCATGCCTTGAGCAAGCCGAGCGATCGTTTCGTCATCACAGTTCACTCCACCTAATATGACAGGGGCATCCTGCTAATACGGCAGGCATCCTGCCCGACTGCCTCTTTGATTGGTAGTCGCTGGAATGCCTAGGTGGCATCGCGCGGAAAGGAGGTCTGCGGGCGTCGTGAAGAGTGGTCACGATCGGCTATGCCGGCGGTCGTTATTGAGTGCGTGCCCTCAACCTCGACATTCGCCTCGCCGGAGAAGATCTATCGTCCACCGCCCTCGGCCTGCCGCTCGAATCCTCTCCGATACGCCCCTCGGTGTTAACCTTCGGCTGGCTCATCGTAATTGCTGCCCATCATCGAGAATTCTCCTCCTGAGTGGGCCGTGCGCCCTGCGCGAGTCCGCACGCGCTTGCCGTCTTCCTGTCTTCTGCTATCAGTCTTAAAGAGAGTAAGTCCCTCTCGGTAGCGGACTGACATATAGAGGAGGAGGTGACATGAGCGTGTACCGTGAACCGCGGGCGATGTTGTTGATCAGTGCCGTCATCGTCCTGACGGGCTGTGTCGCGAAAGAGTGCATGCCGGTGAACGCAGACTCTTCAGGGCGGAGCGCGAGAACGAAAACGAGTGACGTCGCGATGGCCGCTCCGCATCCAGAGAAGCGCGCGGTGATCGCGTTGGGCGGCCGATTCTGTGAGTTTTACCAGCCGGACGTTCAGGAGGCGTTGCAGAAAGTGCCGGGCGTCCGCTCCTTGGACTTCGGCACGATGAAGGGGAACGTCATCGTCGCGTACGAAGCCGGGAGTGTGAATCCCCTCGCCTTGCTTAATGCCGTCAACAGCGTGAGGGGAGACGGTTACTACTGTAAAGGCAAAGTCATTCCGTGAACACGGCCGGTGCCGCGGTGAGGCGATCTAGTGGTGTCGCTCGATGACGCGTTCCACCGCCGCGATCACCTCTGCCGGCATGACCCCATCCAAGCATCGATTGCCGATGCGGCACTCAGTATGGGGACAGGGCCGGGAGTCAACGTCATGGAGAACTGCGGCGTGGTGGTGGCTGTCCAACGCACCCCACTCCTCTGGAGCCGTCGCCCTGAACACTGTCACGGAGGGCGTCCGAAGCGCGTGCGCGATATGGGCGGGGCCGGAGTCATTCGTGATGAGCACCGTGAAGCGATGAATGACCGCGCCCAGCACGCCGAGTGAAGTTCGATCGACCAGATTCAGGCAGGACGATCCCAGCATGCTCTCGATCTCGTCACCCGTCGAAGCAGTGTTCCCCGCACCGATGAGCACGACGGTGCCGCCGTATCGGCGCCGGAGCGCGAGGGCGACCGCTGCAAACCGCTTCCCTGGCCATCGCTTGGTCACCTCCCACGAACCGGCGTGAATCCCGATCAACGACGACCTCTATACCCGGACGTTGCTCGCGGGCGCCGTCACCTCCCACGAGCCGGCGTGAATCCCGATCAACGGCTTGGGGGAGTGCGCTAACAGCGCGTCGGCGTCCAGCCGATCCTCCAACGACAATGGAAAATCGTACGCGACACCGAGGGGCGGTGCGCCCAGAAAGGCCATGAATGCTTGGAGTCGATGAACGTGATGTCCGGTCGGTGGCATCGGAAAGGCGGCATCGAGCAGCCCCGGATCGTCTCCGGGTCTGATCAATCCGGCGGTTCGCCCGCCACCGAGCATCAGTGCCACCGGATTCGCGTAGACGCCCGTCCCATGCAGCTGGATGACCAGGTCGAAACGCTCGGCCTGCATGCGGGTGAAAAAATGGAGCGCGTCGGCAGGCACAAAGAATTGTTCGGCGATCCCCGGATAGCCGGGAAACGGTTCGAAACGATCGAGCGACGGTGAGCGTGCCACGAGATCATGAACGAACGGCAAGCCAATCAACGTAATGTCAGCTTCGGGAAGCGCGGCGCGTAGCGAGCGAAAGGCCGGCGTGGCACAGAGAAAATCGCCGAGTCGGGAGGCCCGAAAGACCGCCACCTTCCTGATCCTCCCACGTGTGGCGTGGAGGAACGCTTCCGCGAAGGGGTCGCGTCGGCGCTGATCGTGCCTCAACGTCGCCGGAGGAATGGCTTGGTGGTCTCGCACGGTGAGGAATCAGCGGGTAGACAGCGTTCCATACCGGGCAATCATGGCAGGCAACAGGTCGAGTGCATGGCCGTCAATGGTGCCACGCTCATTCAGTACCGTTGACGGGACTTCGGCATGATAGGTTCCCGACGGCATGATCGCGCAGCCGCCCCATCGCCGCATTAACAGATTTTGCACGAGCACATCCTCACCGGAGTGATAGCGCGGGAGTTTCGACCAAAACGAGAAGCCCCCGACCTCGAGTAGTTTCTCACGATCATAGAGCACACAGGACGCAATCCAGGCGACCTTGTACAAACGGCGTTCGCCAGGCGCCAAGCGTTGCGCGACGTGAAATTGGTTCGCCGCTCGGTGCAGGTGCCACCGTTCCCAGGCCGCTGTCCCGGGCTCGACCACTTCCGGCCGGACCCGACCCTCCCAAAACTCGATGCATTGCTGCTGCGGACGGATGTCATGGCGGTAGGACAGCCCGGCTGGAAAGGCGCCCACAAACCCGCATTGTTGTTGCTGGAGCACCTCCGTCAAGCGCTCGACGACCCAGGACTCCATCAGCACGTCGTCGTCGAGATACAACACTGCGGGGGTCGAAGCGCGGTTCAACAAGAACGCCCGTTGTTCGGCAATCCCGTGGGAAGGCCACCGGTAGTGCCACTCAATCGTTCCACCGCGTCCCTCGATCACCCGGCACAGGCTCCGCACCACCGGCTGATCGGCAATCGGAGTGTCGCTCTGATCGGAGACGATGAGGTGCACGTCCGTCACCCTCTGCGTCGCCACTCCCGACAGCGTCAAGATAAAAGAGGGTAAGCGGTTGTACGTGGGGAGCAAAATATCGAGGGCGGCCATCAGATGGATCGTTCGAGGTTCGAGGATGAAGCGTTCGCGGTGCGGAACGGGAGATTGAAGAAACTATTCTGCAAAAACATTGAACCGCTAACCTCGAACCTCGAACCATCCTCTCCTTTCTTAACTTCTTCTCTTAACTTCTTCACTCTTAACCGGCTTTGCGCGTCGGCTTCGAAGGTTCGGAAATCTTCTCTAACGCGTCGGCCGTGGTCGTCGTCTCCTCGGTTTTGACGGCCAGATCGCCGAGCGATACGATCCCTACAAGCTGGTTCTCGCGATTGAGAATCGGCAGCCGCCGGATCTGCTCCTGTTGCATCAGCCGCGCGGCGTCCTCGATGGTTTGATCTTCATAACAATAGATCACGCCGGGTGACATCGCATCGCTCGCCCGGACCGTCGCCGGGTTCCGATGCTCGGCCACCACGCGGACCACGATGTCGCGGTCCGTCAGCACGCCTTCCAGCCGATTACCGTCGCACACCGGGATGGCCCCGATGTTCAACACCTTCATCTTTTCTGCCGCGGCCTCGATCGTCGTCGACGGATGGATCGTTTCGACCCCGCGTGTCATCACCTCGCCCAAGACCGGACGCGTCAGTCCTTTTGTTGTAGCCATGGGACCTCCCTGTCACGATCGTTTGTTCTCTCTTAACTCTTGAGGACGCCTCCGCACTATCGGTCCCATTCCTTGATAAGGTGTCGCTCGCGAACGCGAAGCGGCACTCGGCTGCCGGCGTACGAAAAAGAAAGGGAGGGTCTGTCGGCCGTTGCCGTCCTGATCGACGGGACGAGGGTGTTTGCGTGCGGCCGTCCGGCTGCAGCATCGCGCCTGATAAGCAGCGGCGTCCAAAGACGCACATCGCTGCGCTTCTCCGCCGATACTCGAAGACGTTCCACGATCGTAAGAGTAGTGGCAACGAGATCGCTAATCGCTTCACTCGATGAGGAGACCATGGCCATCAATTTGTTTCAGGACAGGGGCACGACACTGGAGAAGCAGCAATTTACCTGGAAGGACTTGGTCCAGGAACCGATCAGCAAACTCAACGATGATGCGTTTACCCGTGTGCGCGTAATCCTGATGAACGGCATTGAATCGGAGGCTCTGCGATTCGGTCACGCCTGCGCGCGGATGAACAAGGCCTTGCAGGTGCCGCTCGCAAAGGTCCGCCGCGTCGAGCAGCACCAGGAGACGGTGGTCAATTGGCTGCTGCCGGCCGACCAATCGCCCTTGGAGACCACGATCGGTTATGAGCAAGTGGCGATCGAGGTGACGGCGGCGCTCGCCCAGCAGGAACCGGATCCCTACATCGCGCAGGTCCTGCGCTTCGGCCTACTCGAGGACTTCGATCACATGTACCGATATTCGGCCTTGATGGACCGGATGGAAGGCAAGGATGCGAACAATATTCTGCAGTGCTACACCGACATCATGCCAGGCCGGCCGACGGTCGACGAGCATCGCGTGCCGGAGGACGACGTGCGCGACCACTACGATCGGCGACGAGCGGATCCCATTACCAAGCTGAACTCGCTCACGATCATGTCCGGAGAGTACCAGACGCACGACTACTATATGAACGTCGGGCCGGTCTTCGCCGATCCTGTCGCCCGGGCGCTGTATGCGGAAATTGCATCGATCGAGGAGCAACACGTCACGCAGTACGAATCGATCATCGATCCGACGGAGAGCTGGATGGAGAAATGGCTGCTGCACGAGGCGAACGAGGTCTACAATTACTATAGCTGCGTTGAGTACGAGAGCAATCCGCGGATCAAGGCGATCTGGGAACGGTTTCTCGACTACGAACTCGGGCATCTTCAATATGTGATGGACCTGTTCAAGCAGATCGAGCGCCGGGACCCCGCCGAAATTCTTCCCGCCACGCTGCCACAGCCGATTGCGTACAAGAGCCAGCGTGAGTTCGTGCGCAATGTCCTAAGGAATGAAGTCGACCTCCGCGCCTCCGGCACGCAGTTCGTCGATAAGAGTCAGGAGCCCGAGCGGTCCCGGCAATACCGTGCATACATGAACTCGCAGGGCTCGCCGACCCAAACGGTCGCAGCCGGCTATCAATGGGCGCCGGGGACGGAACTCACGCGGAAAGTGCCGGGTCAGAAGATGAAGGAGGCCGTATGAAACAGCCAACCGATGTGGGAATGAACCGGACGGGCGTGGAGATGTCGCCGATCGACGTCCAAGATCTGCTGGCCGGGGTCAGGAACATGCCGCCGAGCTCCGAAGGCGACGAACGCGCGTTGGCAGCTTTCCGGAGCAGCTATCTGCAAACCGCCAAGCCAATCGGGACCGTCCCGGTGCCAGCGAACTTAAAAGGAGTGACTCAGACGGTCCTTCAAAAGCTGACCGGGAAAAAGCCGGAAGTCCTGCTCGACAAACTCGGCGAGCGGCTCGCCTTCGAGCGGACCGGCACCCGATTGTTCGACGGCTTACTGACCAAATGCCAAGCCCGAGCGGATGAAGCGGCCGGGCTGCCGCTCGACGAACTCGGGCGATTCCGAGACGAGGAAGCGCGACACTTTGCGATCGTGTGGGATGCGATCAAGAGCCTCGGTGGCGACCCGACCGCGCAAACCCCCGGCGCCGATGCGGGCGGCGTCGCGTCCATGGGCCTACTGCAAGTGGTCATGGATCCGCGAACCTCGGTTGCCCAGAGCCTCCACGCGATTCACATCGCCGAGCTCGTCGATCATGACGGCTGGGAACTGCTGATCAGGCTCGTTGATGAACTCGGGATGACCGACATGGCCGAGCAGTTCCGCCATGCCTACGCGGATGAAGACCGGCATTTGAAACTGGTCCGTCACGTGATGGCCGAATCAGTCATGGGCCATGCCGGGGTGAAGTAGAAACCTGGGGCGGCCGCGACTCGCGGCCCGCCCCGCGTCGTTCACCCACCCATTCGTCCTCGCCGAAACGAGAATCGCTCACACCTCTGTTTCCTGCTTGCCACGCCGGCCTTCTTTTGCGCGGACATCCCTCTGCACGGCGCTAACCACTGACCCGTGCCGGAGCTTCGGACCGCATACGCTAGATCATCCACCTTAAGCATGTCGCGCATCTTGAGATGCTCGCGTCCGTCAACTAAGGTGCGCACGTTCCTTCCGCCCCGGAGAGAGTGGACGGCCGGAGGAAGGAAGAAGAAGCCCGAGGTGGACGAGTGGTGTAACGGAGGACGAGCATGAACGGCAGCCGACGAACCACGATGCCCCGGTGGTGGAAGCGAAGAGGGTCGAACGCGACGTCGATCAAAGCGGCACGGAACTATGCCGTCGAGTCGCTCGAGTCGAGGGTGCTGCTGTCTGCCGATATCGCGGCTTCCCAATTTCACCCCGTACCCGCTACGGAGACTCCTCAGCAAGCCGTTGTCCTCAATGCACCCGCAATTCCCGGCGACGTCGCCAGCCAACAGGCGTTTGACGCATTGCTTGCGCAAGTCCATGCTTCGGCCCAGGCCGCCGTTGCGCCGCACCCTGCGAATCCTCACGCCGATCAGACGACTCCGTTCACCCGGATGTTTCCCAACTTGCCGCCGTTCGCCGCTGACACTCCGGCTCTTCACCAAGCCCTGTTGGAGCTAGGAAAGCCCGGGGGAATCATGGACGCGCATGATGACCTGAGCGATCCAAAGACGCTTATCACCGATCCGACGAAATCAGTGAACAACCCCGACAACCCGACGAGGACTGCCGGGATGACGTTCCTCGGTCAGTTCATCGACCATGATCTCACCTTCGACCGAACGTCGCTGCTCGGTCAGCCCCAAGACCCTGGCTCCATCCAAAACGGGCGCACGCCGGCCTTTGACCTCGATAGCGTCTATGGGGGCGGACCCAAGGTGTCGCCGCAACTGTATGATCAGTCGGCTGATGGAAAGGGGATTAAGTTCCTGATTCAGCCGATCCTGGGGTCCGCCGAACAATCGCGGGGTGGTGTCGTGCGCTATGATGTCCCGCGGGACGCCAATGGCGTCGCGATTATCGCGGACCCACGGAACGATGAAAATTTGATCGTCTCGCAACTCCATCTGGCCTTCGAGCGGTTCCACAATGCGGTGGTGGACGACTTGCTTCTGGCGGCAACGAACGGCAAGGGCGGACATCACGGGCCCGACGGGCACGGACAGGCCGATCCGGATAAGATTTTCGAAGAAGCCCGTCGCACGGTCGAATGGCACTACCAATGGATCGTTGTCCACGAGTTTCTTCCGAAGACCATCGGGACGGATCTCGTGAACAGCGAGTTGACCGGGGGTCCCAAGTTCTACGATGCGAAGCACGATCCCTCGATTCCCGTCGAATTTTCGGTCGCGGCCTATCGGTTCGGCTATTCCCAGGTGCGTCCCAGTTACCGCGCGAATTTCGGGCCGGAGCCGGGCCAAGAATTCTTTGCCCTTATTTTCGATGATAAGTTGGGTCCGTCGCAGGATCATGCCGACCTTCGAGGCGGGGAGCGGGCGCCACGGCGCTTCGTGGATTGGCAGACGTTCTTCGATTTCGGTGACGGCAATGCCAAACCGAATAAACAGATCGACACGCATCTGTCATCGCCGCTGTTCGATCTCCCGACTGTGCCCCCTGCGTTGAACTTTACGGATGCCGAGCCTCAATCGCTCGCGCAACGAAACTTGCTTCGCCATGTGACGTTCGGAGTGCCGTCCGGACAAAGCGTCGCACAGGCGATGGGCATCGAGCCGCTCCCGTCGACGGCCTTCGCGGACTTGAAGCCGCTGGGCCTCGATACGCAGACGCCGCTCTGGTTTTACATCTTGAGGGAAGCTCAGGTGCTCGGACATGGGGAGCATTTGGGCCCCGTCGGGGGACGCATCGTCGGCGATGTGTTTGTCGGCCTACTTGAGCACGACAAGTCATCATTCCTGCATCAAAAACCGGATTGGGCCCCGACCCTCACGAACACCGGAACCTTCACGATGGTTGATCTCCTCAATAAAGCGGGAGTGGTCGTCCCGGTCTAGGCTCTGCGCCTTCAGGCGACCTCGTGTATCGCTTTCTCGCCGAACGTCTTCTGCCCGCAGAGCAGCGGGAAGGCGTGCCGCGAAAGAGCCGCGGCGCTCCGCCTCTGTGTTTGCCTTCACGGTAGCTCGTTATACCCGCGGCCTCACCCCAGCCACCTCCGCCCTACACAATCCTTGTCGATCAACTTGCAGCAAGCGTATCAGTACTGTCCGGGTGAGCGGAAATGGGTGACGTTCGCGCGACATCGCCGACCGCTCTGTTTCGCTCGATCGAGAAGTGATGGCGCTGAGACTTGCCACAAAGCAGGAGGCAGCGGACAGGGGGGCGCTTGACAGCTCGAGAAGAGGAGCGGTGCCATCTTACATCACTCGACTCTTGGTCAAGAGGAACTTTGCAGGAAACCGCAATTTTATACGATTTTGATGTGGGCACGATTTTCTTGACACCATCCTAATGAAGGCCGCGATAGGCTCCGACATGAGTCAGCAGAAATGTCGAGGAGCCGATCATGAACACTGTGGCAGCCGACGCGGAGGGCCAGAGGCTTGTCGCTGCGCTCGCTGCACTGATGTTCGTGCTTTCTGGAGCGACACCGGGCTGGCCTCAGAATCTTCCGGCTGCTTCGCCGGAAGCAGAACCCCGAAAAGGACCGATCGAAACACCGACCACTGAAGAGCCCCGTGCGGAGGCGCCCAAGCCGCTTTGGCACTATGGCGCGTTCTTAGACGGCGCCTACACGCTCGATTTCAATTTTCCGAGCAACCATCTCTTTCGCAATCGGAGTACGGCGCCTCGGGTGAATGAAGGCGATCTGAATATGGCGGCGATCTATGTCAAAAAGGATGTCTCCGAAGTCTCGCGTTGGGGGACCGAACTGCTGGTGCAAGGCGGTGAAGATTCGAAGGCGTTTGGCTTTTCCGCCACGACCCCGAACCTACCCGGCTCCAGTTGGCTTCGACAACTCGGGCGGGCGAACATCTCGTACCTCGCCCCGGTCGGCTCCGGTCTGACCGTCCAGGCCGGCATCTTCAATAGCTTGATCGGGTACAACTCGCTCTACACCAAGGACAATTTCAGTTATACCCGTCCCTGGGGAGGCGATCACACGCCGTATTTAATGATGGGCATCAATGCGGCCTATACGTTTCATGAACGGTGGGCCGCAACGTTCTTTGTCATCCACCAGTATTTCCATCTCGCCAACGCGAATAGTCTGCCGAGTTATGGCGTGCAATTGACGTATAAGCCGGATGCGGAGTGGACGCTGAAACAGACCCTCTACTACGGCCCGGACCAGGGGAATACCGCGTGGCAGTTTTACCGTTTCTTCTCCGACAGCATTGCGGAGTGGAAACGGGCCCGATGGACCGTGGCGTTGGAATATCAGATCGGCACCGAAGAAGTCGCGGTCCCCGGGAGCCCGCGTGCTTTTTGGACCGGCGGACAATTGCCGATCCATTACCAGCTCGGCGGGCCGTGGAGTGCCACGGTGCGACCCGAGTTCTACTGGGATCGCAATGGACGGCTCACGGGGTTCGAGCAGTTCATCAAGGCCATCACCGCGACGCTGGAATACAGGCTACCCTATCGCTGGACGAACACGATCGCCCGGCTCGAATACCGATACGACGAATCGCGAGGGCCGGGCGGCGGCTTCTTCAAAGATGGGGAGATCCGCCCTGGTGTAATTGGGCTCACCCCCGCGCAACACTTGCTCATTTTTGCGCTGACCTGGACGTTTGATTCACCATAAAAAGGCGGCTGCCTGGCGTCTTGACGGGCACGGCAGTTTTTATACTGTTTTTACATCGTCGGTGCTACCGTGACGTCAGAGAAGAGAGGCAGGTGAACCATGGATGATTTCCTGACGGTAATCGGCATCACGGTCTTTCTTATTCTCAATGCTATCGCTCTTGTATCTCACCGCGAAGGTTCAAGATCAATTGCGGACGACCGAACCGGACGCCGTCGCTCCCCAACAGTGAAGTGATGCGGCTCGGGGAGGTAAAGACAACGAAGGAGATGCGATGGATATCATGTTCCTGACCCTTTCGGTGGGGTTTTTTGTTCTCTCCCTGTTCCTCGTATCCGCACTCGCGAAGCTATAAGAAAACGGTAACCGCCATGTATTGGATCAGCGCCGTGGTGGCCTTGGCCCTGCTTATTTACCTCCTGATCGCCCTCCTCAAACCGGAATGGTTCTGATGACAGCGAATGGGATCGCGCAGATCGTGATCTATTTCGGTGTCCTGTTCGCGCTCGTGAAGCCGCTCGGCTGGTACATGGCGCAGGTGTACGAGGGACGGTGGTGCGGGCTCGATCCGGTCTTGCGGCCGCTGGAGCGGTCCCTCTACCGCCTCGGCGGGATTCGAGAACAGGACGAGATGAATTGGAAGACGTATGCGCTGGCCATGCTGCTGTTCAACGCGGTCGGCCTCGTGCTGTTGTATGCGTTGCAGCGGGTTCAGGGCATTCTCCCGCTGAACCCGGCGGCGGTGCCCGCAGTCGGCCCCGACCTCGCGTTCAATACCGCAGCAAGCTTCGCAACGAATACCAACTGGCAAGCCTACGGAGGTGAATCGACGCTCAGCTATCTGACCCAGATGCTCGGCCTCACCGTGCAGAATTTTGTCTCGGCCGCGACGGGCATGGCGATCTTGGTGGCCTTGATTCGAGGCCTCGCCAGGCGGACGGCCGAGACGATCGGCAATTTCTGGCGCGATCTCGTTCGGACCACGTTGTACATTCTCCTGCCCCTTGCCATTCCTGTCGCGCTGATCTTGGTTTCCCAGGGCGTCGTGCAAACCTTCGGTGCCTACGAGATGGCGACGCTCCGTCAGCCCGTGGAGTATGCGAAGCCCGTCACCGATGTGAACGGGCAGCCGATCCTCGATGACAAGGGGCAGGCGAAAACGGAACCGGCCACGATGCGAGAACAACGTATCGCCGTCGGTCCGGTGGCTTCGCAGATCGCGATTAAACAGCTTGGCACGAACGGGGGCGGCTTTTTCAATGTGAATTCGGCGCATCCCTTCGAGAACCCCACGCCGCTCGCTAATTTTGTCGAAGTCCTTGCCATCCTGCTGATTCCCGCCTCGCTCTGCTATACGTTTGGCGTCATGGTGCGAGATACGCGGCAAGGATGGGCCCTGCTCGCCGCCATGACGATTCTGCTCGTGTCTTTTCTCCCGCTGGGCTTGTGGGCCGAACAATCCGGCAATCCGGCCTTTGTACCTTACCGCGTCGATCAGATACCCGGTTCCGAACAAGCTGGCGGGAACATGGAAGGCAAGGAAACCCGCTTCGGCATTGCGAACTCGGTGCTGTGGTCGGCGGCGACCACGGCCGCCTCGAACGGCTCGGTGAACTCGATGCACGACTCGTATATGCCGCTCGGCGGACTTGTGCCCCTGCTGCTCATGCAGTTCGGCGAAGTCGTGTTCGGCGGGGTGGGGTCGGGGCTCTACGGGATGATCGTCTTTGCCATCATTGCCGTCTTCGTCGCCGGCCTGATGGTCGGCCGCACGCCGGAGTATCTCGGGAAGAAGATCGAGCCGTACGAAATGAAGATTGCCTCGCTGCTTATCTTGATCATGCCGATCGTCGTACTGGGACTGACCGCCGTCGCGGTGGCCACGACAGCGGGAACCTCATCAATCCTCAATCCGGGGCCGCATGGCTTCAGCGAGATCCTCTATGCCTTCACGTCGCAGGGCAATAACAACGGCAGCGCATTTGCCGGGCTCACGGTGAACACGCTGTTCTACAACACGAGCGGCGGCATTGCGATGCTGGTCTCCCGGTTCTGGCTGGCCGTGCCCACGTTGGCGCTCGCCGGCGCGTTGGCGCGCAAGAAAATAGTCCCAGCCGGACCGGGCACCCTCCCGACCCATACACTACTGTTTGTGATTCTACTGATTGGCGTGGTGGTACTCGTCGGCGCGCTGACGTTCGTCCCGGCACTGGCATTGGGACCGATCGTCGAGCATCTGTTGATGATGAGCTAATTCGCGGCCATGAGGAGATGGCGCTGACGATGAAAGCAACGGCACCCGCAAACCGGTCCCTCTTCGAGACGAAGATCATGGGTCACGCCATGATTCAAGCCGTGTGGAAGCTCAGCCCCCGCCATCAAGTCAAGAACCCGGTGATGTTTGTCGTCTGGGTCGGAAGTCTGGTGACGACCGCGCTGTGTGTACAAGCGTGGATGGGCAGGGGTGAAGCGTCGGCGGGATTTATCCTGTCGGTTGCGCTCTGGCTCTGGTTCACCGTCCTGTTCGCAAATTTTGCCGAAGCGATGGCGGAAGGCCGTGGGAAGACGCAAGCCGAGTCGCTCCGTCAGGCGCGGCGGGAGCTACAGGCCAAGAAATTGGGCCAGCCGGCTCCAAGCCAGGAATACATCGTTGCGCCGGCGTGTATTGGTCGGCCAGGGGCTCGGTATGTGCTGGAGCCGGCCAATCAACTGAAGAAGGGCGATCTGGTCTTGGCCGAGGCGGGTGATTTCATCCCGGCCGATGGCGAAGTGATCGAGGGCGTGGCGTCGGTCAATGAAAGTGCCATCACCGGCGAAAGCGCGCCGGTGATCCGGGGGCCGGGTGATCGCAGCGCCGTCACCGGCGGGACACGGGTCCTGTCGGATTGGCTGATCATCCGCGTGACGGCGACCGCGGGCGAGAGTTTTCTCGATCGCATGATCGCGATGGTTGAAGGCGCCAAGCGGCAGAAGACGCCCAACGAGATCGCCTTGAACATTCTCTTGGCCGCCCTCACGATCATTTTCCTGCTCGCCACTGTGACGTTGCTGCCGTTTTCTCTCTATAGCGTGCAGGCCGCTGGCCAGGGAACCCCGGTGACCGTAACCGTTCTGGTCGCGCTCCTCGTCTGCTTGATTCCGACGACGATCGGCGCCTTGCTGTCCGCGATCGGGATCGCGGGGATGGACCGCATGGTGCAGGCGAACGTCATCGCCCTCTCCGGCAAGGCCGTGGAAGCGGCGGGTGATGTGGACGTGCTGCTGCTGGACAAGACCGGCACCATCACGCTGGGCAACCGACAGGCGACGGCGTTCATTCCGGCCAAGGGCATTGATGAAAAGATATTGGCCGACGCGGCACAGCTCTCCTCTCTGGCCGATGAAACGCCCGAAGGACGGAGCATCGTCGTGCTGGCGAAGGAACGGTATGGGCTGCGTGCCCGCGAGATACAGGAACTGGGCGCGACGCTCATCCCGTTCTCCGCGCAGACGCGCATGAGCGGTGTCAATCTCCAGGGCCGTGAGATTCGCAAAGGCGCGGCGGATGCGATCGAGCGGTACGTCGATCGTCTCGGCGGCACATTCTCCCCCGAAGTGCGGGTGACGGTCGAGGCGATCGCAAAGCAGGGCGGCACGCCGCTGGTCGTAACCGAGGGCGCACGCGTACTCGGCACGATTCATCTCAAGGATATCGTAAAGGGCGGCATCAAAGAGCGCTTCGGCGAATTGCGCCGGATGGGGATCAAGACCGTGATGATCACCGGCGACAATCCGCAGACCGCGGCCGCCGTCGCCGCCGAAGCGGGTGTCGATGATTTTCTCGCGCAAGCGACACCCGAAGCCAAGCTGAAGCTCATCCGAGAATTGCAGGCGGGCGGGCGCCTGGTCGCGATGACCGGCGATGGGACCAACGACGCGCCCGCTCTTGCCCAGGCTGATGTCGCGGTCGCAATGAACACAGGAACGCACGCGGCGAAAGAGGCGGGCAACTTGGTCGATCTGGACTCCAATCCCACGAAGCTCATTGAGATCGTCGAGATCGGCAAGCAGCTCTTGATGACGCGCGGCGCCTTGACCACTTTCAGTATCGCCAACGATGTCGCCAAGTACTTCGCCATTATCCCGGCCGCCTTCGCCACCACCTACCCGGTGCTCGGTCGCCTCAACATCATGCGGCTCGCGACGCCGGAGAGCGCGGTCTTGTCCGCCGTCATCTTCAACGCGCTGATCATCGTTGCGCTCATCCCATTGGCCTTGCGAGGGATCACGTACCGGCCAATCGGTGCAGGGCCGCTGCTGCAGCGACACCTGGTGATCTACGGACTCGGGGGCATCGTCGTGCCGTTCGTCGGGATCAAGCTGATTGATCTCTTGTTGGTTGCGCTCCACCTCGTGTGAGGCAAGCCATGACAGAACAACTGCGTCCCGCATGTACGCTCTGGTTGATCTTGACCCTTCTCACGGGGCTCGCCTATCCGCTCGCTGTGACGGGCCTGGCCAAGATTCTGTTCCCACGCCAAGCGAATGGCAGTTTGATTGTCCACGATGGCAAGATCGTGGGGTCTGAATTGATCGGGCAGCCGTTCGAGACCCCGAAGTATTTCTGGAGTCGTCCCTCGGCGACCACGCCTTTTCCGTACAACGCGGCCGCTTCCTCCGGGTCCAATCTCGGTCCAACCAATCCGGCACTCGTGGACGCGGTGAAGGCCAGGGTCGCGGCGTTGCAGGCGGCCGATCCCGGGAACAACCGCCCGGTGCCGGTCGATCTCGTGACCGCATCGGGCAGCGGGTTGGATCCGCACATCAGCCCGGCCGCAGCCGAATACCAAATTGCACGCGTGGCGCGAGCGCGGGGTCTGAGCGAAGCGGCCGTTCGTCAGGTGGTGGCGCAGTCTACCGAAGGCCGACAGTGGAGCTTTCTTGGAGAGCCGCGTGTCAATGTGCTCAACGTCAACCTTACGCTCGACGCCGCTCATGAATAAACATCCCTTGTGAACATACCCCTCACGCTCGTACACTACTTACGGCTGCTCTCACCAGCAGGGCCAGATGGAACGGACCCGCCCAAATCCTGATCTGCTTCTCAAGCAAGTCCAGCAAGAAGCGCTACGTGAGCAACGCGGCAAGCTGAAAATCTTCTTCGGCGCCACCGCGGGGGTCGGGAAGACTTATGCCATGCTCGAGGCCGCGCATGAACAGAAGCGGGAGGGCGTGGATGTCGTCCTCGGCGTCGTCGTGACTCACGGCCGGCCCGAGACGCAGGCGTTGGTGGAAGGCCTGGAGCTGCTGCCGCCTCGGATCGTCGAGCACCGCGGCGTGCGGTTGGAAGAATTCGACCTCGATGCGGCGTTGGCGAGACGCCCGACGCTGATGGTCGTCGATGAACTCGCCCACACGAACGGGCCCGGGTCTCGGCACCCCAAACGCTGGCAGGACGTCGAAGAGCTGCTGACGGCGGGCATTCACGTCTACACGACGGTCAACGTGCAGCACATCGAAAGCCTGAACGACGTCGTGGCGCAGATTACCGGCGTGCGCGTGCGCGAGACCATCCCGGATTCCATCCTCGAGCAGGCCGACGATGTCGAATTGGTCGACCTGCCTCCCGATGACCTGCTGCAACGGTTGAAAGAAGGAAAGGTCTATGTCCCGGAGCAGGCGCAGCAGGCGCTCCGCCACTTCTTCCGCAAAGGCAACCTGATCGCCCTGCGGGAACTGGCCCTCCGCTCCACCGCCGAGCGCGTCGACCAACAGATGCAGGTCTACCGGCGCGACCATGCCGTCGCGCGGACGTGGCCGGCAGGGGAAACGATCATGGTCTGCATCAACATGAAGCCGCGGGCCGCGATGCTGGTTCGGGCGGCCAGGCGCATGGCAGCGGGGCTCCATGCGAAATGGATCGCGGTCTACGTCCAGACCTCTCGGCATCTGCGCTTACCGGAGAGTGAGCGCCACCGGATGATCGAGACGTTGCGACTGGCCGAGCAATTGGGTGCCGAGACGGTCACACTCACGAGCGACCAGGTGAGCGAGGCTCTGCTCGCCTACGCGCGCGAGCGGAACGTCACGAAGATCGTCGTCGGCAAGCCGGTGCGCGCGCGCTGGAAGGAGTGGCTGATCGGATCGGTCGTCCAGGACTTGATCCGGCAGAGCGGCGACACCGACATCTATGTCATGACGGGCGAGGCAGGCGAGAGCAGGCCCTTGCGTACCGAGAAGACGCCGCAGCACGTGAAGTGGCGGGTCTACGGAAACGCGCTCGCGGTCGTCATCGCCTGCACGGTTTTGAATTCAACGCTGTTCCCGTACTTCGGCACGGCCAATCTCATTATGGTCTATCTGCTGGGAGTCGCCTTTGTCTCGGCCCGTTTCGGCTTGGGCCCCTCGGTCGTCGCCTCGGTCACCAGCGTGGCCGCCTTTGATTTCTTTTTCATCCCGCCGTATTTCAGCTTCGCGGTGTCCGATACGCAATATCTGCTGACCTTTGCCGTCATGCTGACCATCGCGCTGCTCATCACCCGGTTGACGGTCCGACTTCAGCAACAGGCGGCCGCCGCGCATCAGCGCGAGGAGCGGACAGCGGTGCTGTACGCGATGAGCCGTGACCTCGCGAAGCATCGCAAGATCGGAGATTTGATCGCCGCGGCCTCGAACCATCTTCGACAGACGTTCGACAGTCAAGTGGCCTTCTTCTTGCCGGATGATGCCGGGCAGTTGGCACTTCAGCGCATGCCCACGCTGCTGTTTGATGTGGAGCCGAAGGAAAAAGGGGTGGCCCAGTGGGTGTATGAGCATGGCAAGGAGGCGGGACTGGGCACCGACACGCTGCCCGGGTCCGGGGCGCTCTACTGGCCGCTCGCCGGTACACAGGGACCCGTCGGTGTGGTGGCGGTGCGCCCGGCTCAGGCCGGTCGTCGCTTTGATCTCGACCAACTGCACCTGCTCGAGACGCTCGCGAATCAAACCGCGCTTGCCTTGGAACGGGCCCGGTTGGCCAAGGAGTCCCATGTCGCGCAGGTGCAAGCGGAAACGGAGCGCTTGCGTAATGCCATTTTGAGCACGGTCTCGCATGATCTTCGGACGCCGCTGGCGACGATTACCGGTGCGGCGAGCACCGTCTTGCAGTCATTAGATGATGCGGCGTCGAATACCAAAGCGTTGCTGCAGAGCATCGTGGACGAAGCGAACCGGTTGGAGCGCCTCGTGCGCAATCTCCTCGACATGACACGACTGGAAGCTGGAGGGATTGCGGTCAAGAAAGAGTGGCATCCGATCGAGGAGGTCGTGGGCGCTGCGCTCACGCGATTGCGCGGACGGCTGAAGGACCATCAGATCCAGACGCAGTTCCTCCCGGACTTGCCGCTCGTGCCGCTCGATGGCGTATTGGTCCAGCATGTGCTGATCAATTTGTTGGAGAATGCCGCCAAGTATGCGCCGCCCGGCACGCCGATTCAGGTAAGCGCCTGGGTGGTTGACAGCCACCTCGTCGTGGAAGTGGCGGACCGAGGACCCGGCATCCCACTGGGCGACCACGAACGGATCTTCGAGAAGTTTTACCGCGGGACCGCGCAGGAAGGCGGGGTGGGCTTGGGGCTCACGATCTGCCGGGGCATCGTCCAAGCCCATGGCGGGCGCATTACCGTTCACAATCGTGCCGAAGGCGGGGCCGCCTTTCGGTTTACGTTGCCGCTAGGCGGTCCGCCGCCGACGGTCGCACCGGAAGTTGTGGCATCGCGGACCGTTGGATGACCAACCGGGTCGAGCCCCAGAGGACTGCGTTAGTGATCGAAGACGAACCGGAGATTCGGCGTTTTTTGCGTGCCTCATTGACTGAACACGGATTTCGGTACCACGAGGCGACGACCGGACGCGAGGGGCTGAGCGAAGCGGTTGCCCGGAACCCAGACATTATTTTGTTGGACCTTGGATTGCCGGATATCGACGGCACCGAGGTGGTGCGGCAATTACGACAATGGACCGGCGTGCCCATCATTATTTTGTCTGCCCGCGATCAAGAGACGTCGAAAGTCGCCGCCCTCGATCTCGGGGCCGACGACTATGTGACGAAACCGTTTAGCGTCAACGAGCTGTTAGCCCGCATGCGGGCCAGCTTGCGGCAGATGGCACGTGCTTCCGTCGACAATGTTCAAGGCGTCTTTAGTACGGGCGAGCTGAAGTTGGACCTAGACCGTCGGGAAGTCCTCGTCGACGGGGCGGAGGTCCATCTCACGCCGATTGAATACAAATTGCTCGTGACGCTCGTGAAATATGCCGGCAAAGTCGTGACCCATCGCCAACTCCTTAAAGAGGTGTGGGGGCCGTTACACGTTGACGAGGCGCACTATGTGCGCGTCTATATGCGGCAACTGCGAAATAAAATTGAGCAGGATCCCGCGCGCCCTCGGTACCTCCAGACTGAGGTCGGTGTCGGCTATCGGCTCAGGGTTGAAGACGTGTAGAGTTTTCGTTCGTTCACGGCACGTTCGATATGGCCTCGACCCCGGCGCGGCAACCGTAAACGGGCTCCGGCACGACTAACGCCAGGTCACTTCTTCCCAAAAGAGATGGACGAAGGTTTCAAAAGGCGGGAAGTTCTGTTGGTTCTGTTCTTTCGATCGCACCCATACATCAATCTCCATTCCCGCGGGATCCGTCTCGCCGCCGGGCTGTTCCCTGTTCATCGGATATCGCACTTCATGCGTGTTCGGGTCGCGCGACCGCTCCATCACCATGAAATGAGCGGAATAGTCCTTGTACAACGGTTCTCCGTTTTTCGTCATGTCGGCCTTGCCCCAGCCTGCGAGATACAGCCACGTCTTTGGGTACAGCGGGTCACCATTTCCCGAATCTCCGTGTTCGTAGAGGCGAGTTGCAATTCCTCCATCTTGAAAGGGTTGTGCGGCCATAAATCGATCGAACACGATCCGGTAGCGGTCCGACCCTTCCTGAAATTCCGCGATCACGTGCCCGGTGTTCGTTTGCTCATTCACGTCGATGTCGATCGTCCCCTGGACCGGTTGTAGCCGCTTTCCCGCATAATCCAAATGATCCCAGGGCGACTGGTCTTGCATGCTGCCGACCAGCGTCGCGCGGCTGCCGGACAGATGAAAGTGTCCGGAATAGTTCGGGTGCTCGGTCGCCTTGAAGATCCGTGTGCCTTCGTTGCCCTTGGGGGTGCCGAACTGACCCTCGGCGAATACGAAGTAGGGGATCACCAGGATGGACACGAGGGCCGATGTGGCAAGGAACTTTGAGATTGTCATGGCACCCTCCCTTTATCGATCATGTGCTGGTTCCTGTGTGTGGCCACAAACAACCCCGCTTTGACCGAGTCCTATCGTTATCGCTGAGGAGAAGGCACAAGGTTAAGTTATTTGCTCTTCAAAAGCACTGGCTGATGGTGGGGCAAACGGCAAGCGAAAAGAAGGAGAAGTGTATTGAGGAGGTAACTCACCGGCCTCGATTGTTGAATACTCGCAGCTCAGATGGCTTACGTTTGTCGGCATGGGTCTGCTCGAGCATCCGAGGGATTTGCAATCACACTCAGCCGGACTCGTTTACCACAACGTATCACACGGCGTTGGGGTTGCCGGAACTCTTTGGGGGAGACGTGAGATCAATAACGAGCGACCAACCGTGACAATCTGTGGGCCGAGTCGTGCCGCCTTCCGGGCGGCGGCGGCAATCCGCCGTCCCACCGCCACGAGCCGAAGGGGTTGATCTGTAGAGGGGCTCCCTTCCCTTGAAGGCTGCTGATTTGATGTCGTCGCCTCCTCCGATGTCTGGCCGCTTATTTCGGACGCGAAGACCAGCACTCCGATCACCGCTCCAGTTTCGTCTCGATACGGCACCTTATCGGTCTTGATCCATCGCTTTTTGCCGGACGCCATCTGATACAACTCCACAATGCCGAGTTTGGGCTGGCCCGACGTGAGCACCTCCTGATCATCGCGGTAGTATTGGTCCGCTTCAGGGTAGAACTCGTACGTCGATCGCTCCTCCACCTGTTGTACGGTCCGACCGATTGATGCTGCCGCGTTTGCATTCGCGCGAATAATTCGATTATTGCGGTCTTTGTACCAAAAGAAGCCGGGGATGAGATCCAACTGTGCCTGTTGTTCGCTATAGCTCTCATACCTCAACGCCGATTCGGCGTGTGATGTCTTGAGCGAAAGTTCGCGGGCGGCGACAGCCGAGCCGAGCATTGTTCGTAATGCCTGCTTGTGATATGGCTTACTCATCACGCCATACGCCCCACTGCTCAAGCACCGTGTTTTGAGATCGTCTCCCATAAACGCGGTGAGAATGATCACGGGAAGGTTCGAATCGGCCCCCCGAATAGCCTGCAACACAGCCATGCCGTCCATATCAGGAAGCCCCAGGTCGAGGATGACCGCCATGAAGGTCATGGACCGAGCACGGGTAATGGCCTCGGTCCCTCGGTGGACACACTCCACCTGATATTGGCAGTGTTCCAGCCAATCTTTTAACCCATGGCAAATATCGATGTCGTCATCAACGAGCAGGATCGTAGGCTGATGAGACCCAGAAAACGGGAGAAACATGGCTGGCCTCCATGGGTGAGATAGCGGTCCTTAGACTTGCAACATCGACCACCCCTTCACTCGCGTCCCTATCGTATCACTGAGGGGCGTTCTTTGTGGCAGTCGTTCAGCAGACTGAATACACCGGCCGCTGTGTCCGCCTCTCGGCATGGCCGGCTGCCGGTAGTCCGCATCTGTAATAATTTCAGTTGCTCCTCAGTATCAGGACTGAGCAGGCCAACGCGGGATATCAGCAGGAGGCCTGCGAAACTGAGAATCCCAGCGAGCAGCACGAGTGTCGCCAATCCGGACAGGAGCCGACGCCATGTTCACCTATAGAGACAACTCTAGTGTGATTCGGCATCTAAAGGTGGTGAGCAAGCAAAAGGAGTGCTGTTGCGAGAACTTCAGTTTCAATAGGTCTGGCGGAAGCGGAGGCCGCCCCGCGTGCCCAAAAAGATACGCGAGCTATCTCAATCGATACGTCTGCCGCTCCTGCCTCTTAAGATACTCTTCGTAGTCTCTGAGTAAGATCGACTTGGCAATGGTCATTGCAACAAGGGCCGATGCCTAATGACAGCGGGGGCGAGGCGGGTTAGAGGATTAGATCGAGAGACTTTGCGATTCCGGTACACATAATCGCCCACGCTTGACCGCGATTGAGAGCGATCGCCCGATTTCTCCATACGGGAGTGCCACACGCGAGATGGTCCGCCGCTCAACCTTGGGAGGAATGGAGCGCGACTCTTGTTCCATCAAATGCGTGTTAGGCGACCTTGGCAACGATTCGGCGATACTCATCCTCCGTAAACACCTTGACGGTTTTGGTCGTGACGCTACCTTGGGATCCGAGCCACAAGAGGTGTCTCGCAAGCGTTTCGTCATCAGGCGCCTCGGCGACCGCCACCATATCGTCGTCGCCGAGGGTCAGGTAAAACGCCTTAATCTCCCCGCCGAGATCCTTGAGCTTCTGTTTCCCAACCTCGAGACGCTTGGGTGACTCTTTGATATTCCGGATACCCTGCTCGGTCCATTTTGAGAAAATCAAATACGTTGGCATTGCGCACCTCCTGCTCCTGATGAAGGCGTTGAGGAAAAGCCGCGTTCCGTGGAGAAGATCATGATGATCACATTACGTGTAAAGCACAACAACTGTCGGATATTACAGGCTATGGGTTTCGGTAGCCAAGCCAGTTGCGATGGCGACTGTTAGAGCGATGGGACTGCACGCCGCTATGAAAAGAGAGGGATGCAGAGCATTCTTCTCCGACCGAATGTTTGTAGCCAAGAATGGAGACGATGCATCACGATGCACTTAGGTGACAGGCGGCGCACGGACGCGGAGGCCCATTGCTCTAGCTAGTGTCCTGTCTCTGAAGTGCGCTGACAAAATCGAGCCACGCTGGCCAGGA
>NZ_CEFZSK010000025.1:0-26988 GCF_979581665.1 Nitrospira sp. Vd2
GGACACCACCAATGCACAACTTATTCCACGTACTTCAGAGACAGGACACTAGCGGCCCGACGATGAAAGTCAAAATCTGCGGCATCACGAATGCGGACGATGCGCGGGCGGCGGTCGATGCGGGCGCCGATGCTGTCGGGTTCGTCTTCTATAAAAAAAGTCCGCGTTTCGTGCAGGCGGAGGTGGTGCGGCGCATCGTGGCGGCCCTGCCCGCATTCGTGCTGCCGGTGGGCGTGTTTGTCAATGAAGATGCGAAGGTCGTCCGTGATGTGATGGATGCGTGCGGGTTGGCGCTCGCGCAATTGCATGGCGATGAATCGGCTGTGTACTGCGAGCAGTTGGGACGCCCGGTGCTCAAGGCCATTCGCTTGCGGGAGATGGCGACGTTTCTTGCCATGGCGGAATTCAAAGGGCGTGCGGGGGTCAGAGGCTTTCTGATCGACGCGTATTCAGATGCTGCGTATGGCGGCACGGGGGAGCGAGCCAACTGGGCGTTGGCTGCCGAAGCGGCACGCTCGTTTCCGGTGCTGCTCGCCGGGGGACTGACCGTCGACAATGTTCGTGAGGCGATCACGCAGGTCAAGCCGTACGGGGTCGACGTGAGCAGCGGCGTCGAGTCCGAACCAGGCAAGAAAGACCATGTCAAAGTGAAGGCGTTTATCGAAGCCGCCAAACTTGTGTCGTAGCCGAGCAAACGGCTATACTCCGCCATTGTTTCCGCCGGGATCTCTTCATCAACCTTAACCTCAAGCTGTTCCATGCCGATTCCTGATACACGCGGTCGTTTTGGTCAGTTCGGCGGTCGCTACGTCCCAGAAACGTTGATGCCGGCGCTCCTCGAACTCGAGCAGGCGTATGCCGAGGCGCGGCGCGATCGGGTGTTTCAGGCCGAGTTGATGCGCTACTTGAAGGACTACGTGGGCCGGCCCACCCCGCTCTACTTCGCCAGCCGCCTCACGAAGAAGCTGGGCGGCGCCAAGATTTACTTGAAGCGGGAAGATCTCGCCCATACGGGCGCGCACAAGATCAACAACTCGATCGGGCAAGGGCTGCTCGCGCGCTGCATGAAGAAACGCCGCCTGATTGCGGAGACCGGAGCCGGTCAACACGGTGTATCCGTGGCCACCGTGGCGGCGATGTTCGGACTCTCGTGCGAAATCTACATGGGCACCGAGGATATGCAGCGGCAGGCGCTCAACGTGTTTCGCATGCGGCTGCTCGGCGCGACGGTCACCGGTGTGGAGGCCGGCAGTCGAACGTTGAAGGATGCGATCAATGAAGCGATGCGGGACTGGACGACGAACGTACGCAGCACCCATTACATCCTCGGCTCCGTGCTCGGCGCGCATCCATATCCGATGATGATCCGCGATTTTCAGTCGGTGATTGGTCGCGAGGCGCGCAAACAAATTCTCGCGGCCGAAGGCCGGCTCCCTGATTATCTCGTCGCCTGTGTCGGTGGCGGGAGCAACTCCATCGGATTGTTCTATCCGTTCATCAACGATCGTCGCGTGCACATGATCGGCGTGGAAGCGGGCGGGACCGGGGTGGAGAGCGGCAAGCACGCGGCGCGGTTTGCCGGCGGACGGCCAGGGGTCCTCCACGGCACGATGACCTACCTGCTGCAGGATGATGATGGGCAGGTCAGCCTGACGCATTCCGTGTCCGCGGGGCTGGACTATGCGGCGATCGGCCCCGAGCACAGTTATCTGCACGATATCGGCCGGGCCGACTATACCTCGGCGACGGATGATGAAGCGCTCGCTGCGTTCGATCTGCTCGCAAGCCAGGAGGGCATCATTCCGGCGCTCGAAAGCGCGCACGCCATTGCGCATCTCGTGAAGCTCGCGCCGACGTTGAGCAAGCGCCAGATCATCATTGCCAATCTCTCGGGCCGCGGGGACAAAGACGTCCAGCAGGTCGCACGACTCAAAGGGGTCACGCTGTGAGGTCCGGACTCGCTGTGCGTGATTCGCTTCCCGTTCACGATTCACGGCACGTGAATCGGATCGATTCGACATTCGAGCGACTACGGGCCGACGGGGGCAAGGCGTTGATCGCGTACGTCATGGCCGGCGATCCCACCTTGCACGATACCGAAGATCTCGTCGTTGCATTGGAGAAGGCGGGGGCGGACATCATCGAACTCGGAGTCCCGTTTTCCGATCCGATCGCCGATGGCCCGGTCATCCAGAAGGCCGCGGAGCGGGCGCTACGGAGCGGCACGAGCCTGCGTCGTATCCTGGACGCGGTGGCCAATATCCGACGCCGCAGTGAAGTTCCCATCGTCTTGATGGGCTATTACAACACGATCGTCGCTCTCGGCATCCCGAGGTTCTGTCGCGACGCGGCTGCGGCCGGGGTGGATGGCGTGATCGTGCCTGACATGCCGCCCGAAGAATCCGGCCCGCTGGAGGCGGCGGCGTGTGAGGCCGGCCTCCGACTGGTCTTCCTCATTGCGCCCACGAGCACGCCGGATCGTCGCGCAATGGTGGCCACCCGATGCACCGGGTTCGTCTACTACGTGTCCATTACCGGCATCACGGGTGCCAAGCTGACGGATGTCGAGGATGTGCGGCGCAACGTTCAGAAGATCCGTCGGGTCACCAAGGTCCCGATTGCCGTGGGATTCGGCGTGGCGACGCCGGAGGACGCGGCGCGCATCGCCGAGCTTGCGGATGGCGTGATCGTAGGGAGCGCGATCGTGCGAACGGTCGAGGAGCACCAACACGATCCCCGCATGCCGGAGAAGGTCGGGCAATTCGTCAAGTCGCTGAAGACGGCGATCAGATCACCGGCATCCTGCCGGCGTTGACCCTGCCTTCTCGTTCGGCTCTTCGCTTGAGGTGCCGCCAGGAAACCACTCGCGCCCCGTATCACGGCATGTGCTTGACCATGTAGTCGGAGAGATCCGTCGCGAGGTCTTTGAGGTTGGGTTTGAAGAACATGTAGCTCTTGGAGATCTCATGGCGTCCCTTCCACACGATGGCCCCGTGCTTCGTGTCGATCAAGCGGAACGAGAAGCTCACTTTTGCCAGGTTTTCACCTTCCGACCGCCGATACTCCCACGAGTTCACCCGCACGACCATCAAGGCGTCCCGTTTCAACGCTTGGCCGAGTTTGACGGCCGCTTCCTGCTCCGACAGGCCGGTCGATTCGAGCGACGAGAGCAGCTTCGCAAAGGTTTCCCGGGCATCATTGGAGTTGATGAGAAACTCGTTCACCTGCTCGGCTTCCATCACGTCGGTATACCGTTTCGACTTCTTCAAGCTGTTCGTCACCACCTCATGCGCGATTTCGCGCGATCCTTCCAGCGCACCGATGATCGGTGGGAGCACGACGATCGTGGCCGGCCGAAATCCCGACGCTCCGGGGCCTTCCCATGTTTCCTGCAACCCGCCGCAGCCGGTAAGAATAGTCAGCAGGATAATGCTTTGAATCGAGGATGTGATACGAAAAGCATACATAGGAAGTTCGAACTCGAGGATGCTCAAAAAGGCCATCCAGCAAGGCCGCAGCGAGCGAAACGCCGAGGCGTACATTGCGCGGTACGTTGAGGCGTTGAGTGATGCGAGAACGAAGCTGGTGGCCTTTTTCAGCATCCTGATTCAGAACGTCATGCTGATCGATCCCGAGGCCAACGCTTGCTGCTCGCGAAAATCGTAGCCGCCGCCGATATCGATGCGGAGGGCGAAAATCCGAATGCCGAACCCGGCGGTCGGGGTCACGATCGATTTCGCATCCTCGACGTTCTTGAGCGCGCCGACTCGAATCGAGAGAAATTCCGCGAGAATGGTTTGCTCCGCCCCCCAACTCAACACCCGGCTCTTGATGCCCGGAACAAGCGTTTGATTGGAGGTAATATCCCCGTC
The DNA here is from genome assembly GCF_979581665.1 of Nitrospira sp. Vd2. NCBI lineage: Bacteria > Pseudomonadati > Nitrospirota > Nitrospiria > Nitrospirales > Nitrospiraceae > Nitrospira > Nitrospira sp. Vd2. Next base: position 3,873 of record NZ_CEFZSK010000025.1, read on the forward strand.
AAAGGTTAACGTTAACGAAGCGTCGGGGTTGACGGCAATACCGCCTCGTACCTGTGGCGTCAATTTGAATTGACTGCCGTCCGGCGCATCGAAGGTCGGCTGGTTCAGGTCTTTGCCGACGATGCCCAGGCGGAGCCATGGGGCGGGCCGAAATACGGCGCCGACGTCGACGCCGAGCTTGGTCGACAGGTTCGCCTTGCCGAAGGCGTCCTTGATGTTGCTGAGATCGTCGGCGTTATTGACGTTGATCTGACCCGTATAGGCCGCGCCTTGAATCACCTTGAGGGTCGCCCCGATGGCGAACGTCCGGTCGGCGAAGGCGTAGGCATACGAGAAGGCCGCTTGCCTCGCTTCAAGTCCCCGAAGCGAATACTGCCCGCTGACTTGAATTGGGCCACCGACTCCTGTCTGCGTGACCGAAATCGGCGTCTTGAGGAACTGGCCGCCCCATCCCACGTCTGACACGTTGACGCCGAAGGCCGAGCTGCCCCAGTAGCCCTTGAAGTAGAGGCCCGCACTGCCGATGCCCGAGATCGTGACACCGGGTTGGTTCAGCTTGTTCGCGAGCGCCTGCGCCTGCCCGATGTTCGCCGGGTTATTCTTGTCGAGATCGTTGATGTCCTTGACGGCGGAGAGGACCCCGCGGTCGATGCCGTGCGCACTGGCTTGCCCGCGAATATCGACGGTCTGCGACATCGCCAAGCCTGCCGGATTCCAGTATGTAGCAGTGGCATCGCTCGTCACCGCGACGCCGGCTCCACCCATCCCCATCGCGCGTGGCCCGACGATGGCAAACTCCAGCGCGCGGACATTCGAAGGCATGGCCGCAGCGAGTAACGCCGCCAGCCAGACCCAGAGCCCACGCCGAATGCTGACACGACGTCTCATTCCCCCTCCGGGACCGCTAATCACCCAAACCTACGGGAAAATGCAGGAGACGTCAAGGAAACGGGCAGGCGTGCGGACTAGCCTGGGACAATTTGTCCGTCTTCCATGCGGATGATGCGGTCGGCTTGGGCGGAGAGCTTTTCGTTGTGTGTCACGATGACGAACGTGATGCCGCGGGTGCGGTTCAAGCTCCTCATCAAGGTAAAGAGCGATTCACCGGTATGCGTGTCGAGGTTGCCGGTCGGCTCATCGGCGAGGACGAGATCGGGATGTTGAATGAGAGCCCGCGCCACGGCGACCCGCTGCTGCTCGCCCCCCGATAACTCGCCCGGCTTGTGATTGACCCGCTGCTCCAACCCCACTTCTTTCAGCAGCGCGAGCGCCTCTGGGCGAACCTCGGCCATCGACCGGTTCTGAATGAAGGCCGGCAAGCAGACGTTCTCGAGCGCCGTGAATTCGGGCAGCAGGTGATGGAATTGAAAAATGAACCCGAGCTTGCGATTGCGGAACTCCGCCTGCTTTTGATCCGACATTTGAAACAGATCTTGTCCCTCGAATCGCACCGTGCCGCTCGTCGGGCGGTCCAGCGTCCCGACGATGTGCATCAAGGTACTCTTGCCGGCTCCCGAGGCGCCGACGATCGCGACCATTTCGCCCCGATTGATCGTGAGGTTGATGCCGCGCAGCACCGTCAGCTCGAGCCCTTCCATCTTGAAGGATTTGGTGAGATCGATGACTTGGATCATGCTCCTCTTTCTCAACCGAGGCGGATCAAAAACGTCTCCAGCGAGGCCGCAGGCGAGAAACAACTGGAGGCGTAGTCGTGTTTCACCCGCCCACCCCAAGCCTGCCAGGACAGGCTCCTTCCCGTAGTGGGGTACGTTGAGGGCGCACGGTCCGACGAATAAGTCGGACCATGTTTGTGCGCGCCGCCGAGAGGGTGAGGCGGTTGGGACTGTTTCGTGCCGAGACGAAGCTGGAGGCGTTTTTCATCAGCCTCATTCGTATCTCAATGCCGCCGCCGGATCGAGCTTCGCCGCTTGATAGGACGGGTAGACGGTCGCCGCGAAGCTGATCAGGATCGCCGAAAACGACACCAGGAACACATCGACGGCCTGCACGTGAACCGGAATCCGCGAGATGTAATAGACGGTCGGATCGAACGTCCAATAATTCTGAATCAGCCAGAGAAACGTGTAGCCCAACGGAATCCCGATGACGGTGCCGGTCAGCCCGATGATGAGCCCGTTCAGCATGAAAATCCGCATGATGGCCTGCCGCGTGGCGCCCATCGCCTTCAGGATGGCGATCTCGCGCTGCTTCTCGGTCACGATCATCGTCAACGTGCTCACGATGTTGAACGAGGCGACGAGCGTGATGAGCACGAGCAGGAGGAACATCATCGTTTTCTCCAGCTTCAGCGCCGAGAACAGATTGCGGTTGAGCTGCATCCAATCGCGCGCCCAATAGGGGAAGCCGAGCGCCCGCTCGATGTCCCGCGCGATTTCGTCGGCGCGGAAAATTTCATCGACCTTGACCTCGATCCCGCTCACGGTCTGGTTCATGTTGAAAAACTTCTGCGCTTCGGCAAGCCCGATATAGGCCAGCGAGGAGTCGTATTCGAACATCCCCGACTCGAACACGGCTACCACCGTAAACGTTCGGATCTTCGGCACCATGCCCATTGCGCTGACCGGACCGACCGGTGAGACGACGTTAATCGTATCGCCGACGAACGCGCCGAGTCGAAGCGAGAGCTCTTTGCCGAGCACGATGCCGGGATGAGCCGTCGGTGGTGATGGCGTGCCTTCAGCTGAAGATGGCTGAGCCGCGGCGGGCGCCACCGGATGGTCGAGGTCGCTCAACTGCCCCGACTTGATGTTCCTGCCCAGTTCCGTCACCCGCACTTCTTTGGCCGGATCGATGCCGCGCAGGACGATGCCCTGCACGCCCGATTGGGAGGTCAGCAGCACCTGGCGAAGGACGAAGGGCGTAGCCGCCAAGACGTGCGGGACTTTTTCCACCTGCGTCACGAGGTCGTCGTAGGCCGCCATGCCGTCCCGCGTCCGGTCCTGCACGACGATGTGGGAGGTCGTCCCCAAAATCTTCGCTTGGATGTCTTCCTTGAACCCGGTCATGATGCCAAGCGTGCCGATGAGCGCCGCGACGCCGAGCGTAATGCCGGCGACTGAGACGAACGTGTTCAGTGAAATGGTTCGTTGACGGCGCTTGGCGCGCAGATATCGCAGGCCGACGAATATTTCGTACGGAGCCGCCACTACTTCTCAGGTCGAAGCTGCGGAAAGAGGATGACGTCGCGGATCGAGGCCGAGTTCGTGAAGAGCATGACCACGCGATCGATCCCGATGCCCTCGCCGGCGGTGGGCGGCATGCCATATTCCAGCGCCCGGAGAAAATCCTCATCGAGGTAATGCGCCTCTTCGTCTCCGGCGGCACGTTGCGCCACCTGCGCTTCGAAGCGCTGCCGTTGATCCAGGGGATCGTTGAGCTCCGAGAACGCATTGGCGATTTCGCGGCCGGCAATATACAGCTCGAAACGATCGGTCAGGCTCGGATCCGAATCCTTGCGGCGGGCGAGCGGGGAGAGCTCGATGGGGAAATCGGTGATGAAGGTCGGCTGGATCAACTGGGGCTCGACCGTCTCTTCAAAGATCGTGTTCAGCACGTCGAAATGGGTGCGGGGGGCCAGCGCTTCTGCACCAGGGACCAGCCTCGTCAGCGCTGACCGCGCCTCCTTCTCGTCTTGCAACACGGAGTCCGGCAAACCATTGACTTCGAGAATCGCTTGCCGGTACGACCATCGCCGCCACGGTCGCTCGAATCGGATCTGCTGTCCCTGGTAGTCGAAGGTGGTCGTGCCCAACACCTCTCGCGCGATCGTCGTCAGCATCTCTTCCGTCAGCTCGATCAAATCCTTGTAATCGGCATAGGCCTGATAGAACTCGAGCATCGTAAACTCGGGATTATGGATCGTCGAGATGCCCTCGTTGCGAAAGTTCCGGTTGATCTCGAAGACTCGCGGGAAGCCGCCGACGATCAGGCGCTTTAAATACAATTCAGGCGCAATACGGAGATACAGATCGACGCCGAGCGCGTTGTGGTGGGTGACGAACGGCTTGGCCGTCGCGCCGCCGGGAATCGGCTGCATCATCGGCGTCTCGACTTCCAAATACCCGCGCGCCGTCAGGAAGGTTCGGATGGCCGCGCTGATTCGGCTCCGAGTAATAAAGATCTGATGCACGTCGGGGTTGGCGATCAGATCGACATAGCGCTGACGGTAGCGGGTCTCAACGTCCGTTAGTCCGTGCCATTTCTCGGGCAGCGGCCGGAGCGCCTTTGAGAGGAAGGTCAGCGTGTGGACCTCGATCGTCAATTCGTTCGTCTTGGTGCGAAACAGGACGCCGGTCACGCCGACCCAGTCGCCCAGGTCCAACTCCTCGCAGACCTTGTAGTCGCGCTCACTGAGCAGCTCCTTCTTGAGATAAATCTGGATGCGATCGGCACCGTCTTGCAGCACCGCGAACGCCGCTTTGCCGAAACGGCGAAGGCCCACGATGCGGCCGGCGACCGTGCAGACAATCTTGTCCTGTTCCAGCACCTCCTTGGACTTTTGACTGTGGAGGCGGATCAGCTCACCCGCCCGGTCCTTGACCTCGAACCGGGTACCGTGTGGCTGCACGCCGAGCGCACGTAGAGCGTCGAGCTTCTTCAATCGCTGCAGACGTTGATCGTTCAGTTCATCCATGGGTCGTGCCGGGGTCTCGGAACTCTACCCCACCTTGCCTCCCCTTACAAAGGGGAGGAATGAAGGTCACCTTCTTTCCCTCCAATGAACGGCCCCTCTCTTTTTCCCTCCTTTGGGGCCGTCTTTTTCCCCTCCTTGTTAAAGAGGGGCGAGGGGAGGTCGTCTCCCCCAAAGCTTACTCTTTCGACGCCGATTGTTTCTCGCTCGCGACTTCCTTGCTCCCCAACTGTTGTTTCTTCTTCAGGTAGCCTTCGATGAATTCATCGAGCTCGCCGTCCATCACGGTATTCACTTGCGACGTTTCGACGCCGGTTCGGTGGTCTTTGACCATTTGATAGGGCTGAAATACGTATGACCGGATCTGACTGCCCCACGCGATATCCTTTTTCTCGCCGACGATCGCGTTGAACTCGGCTTCCTTCTTCTGTTGTTCTACTTCATAGAGGCGGGCTTTCAAGATTTTCATCGCGCCCATGCGGTTCTGGAGCTGCGACCGCTCGTTCTGACACTGCACCACGATCCCGGTCGGCAGGTGCGTGATCCGAATGGCCGTCTCCACTTTGTTGACGTTCTGGCCGCCCGCGCCGCCGGAACGGAACGTATCGATTTTCAAGTCCTTCTCGTCGATCTGCACCTCCACGTCGTCTTCCAATTCCGGATAGACGAACACCGAGGCGAACGAGGTATGCCGTCGTTTGTTCGCGTCGAAGGGCGAGATGCGGACGAGGCGATGCACCCCGGCTTCCGCCTTGAGATAGCCGTAGGCGTAGGGCCCGTTGATCGACAGCGTCACACTCTTGATACCGGCTTCATCGCCCGGTTGCAGGTCCAACGTCTCGACCTTGTAGCCCTTCCGCTCGGCCCACCGGACATACATGCGCAAGAGCATTTGTGCCCAATCCTGCGACTCGGTCCCCCCGGCACCCGGATGGATCGCAAGAATCGCATTGGTGTTGTCACGCTCGCCGGAGAGCAGCAACTCGATCCGCCACTGTTCGACCCCGGCCTCCAGCTTAGCCAGTTCGCTCGCCAATTCCTGCTCCAACGCGGCGTCGCCGCTTTCTTCGGCCAGCTCGACCAAGGCACGCACATCTCCGTATTGACGCTCCAAGTCGGACACGCGCTTGATGTCTCGCTCGATCGCGGCCTTATTTCGGCTGAGGCGGGCGGCGGCTTGGGGGTCCTTCCAAAAGTCGGGATGCGAGGTCTCTTGCTCGAGGTGCTCCAGGTCGGACGTCAGCTTGGGGAGGTCAAAGATGCCCCCGTAGTTCGGACACCTGCTCGCCAATCGTCTCCACTCGCGACCGTAGTTCGTCCAACATGATGGGAATCCTTTTGCCGCATTAAGTCGGCGCGCCGACGACCAATGGTTGCGGCTCGCTGCCGCTCGTCGTCCATAACGCCGCGACCAGAAAAAGTCCGGCGATTATAACACAGCCGTAGGCAAAGACATCACCATGGCGACTATAAAAGGTCGGATGATTGCTCGCCGGAACATGACCGACGATCGCTTGTTCGGTGAAAATTCGGGAGGCGTCGAGCACACGTCCATACGGGTCGATGAAGCCTGAAATGCCGGTGTTCGCCGCGCGCGCAAACGCGGTATGGTTTTCGACCGCCCGCAGCACCACCATTCCAAAATGTTGATACGGCGCGGACGAGTCGCCGAACCAGGCGTCATTCGTAATCGTCACCATGAAATCGGCGCCGTCGCGCACGAATTCTCGAACGAGATCGGGGAAGATCACTTCAAAGCAGATCACGACACCGAACTTCGCGCCTGCTCCGGTGGCCGTTGGCGCCGTGCGGTCGTGGGCGGGGAGGGTCAAAATCGTCGGCACGGTCCCGGCCTCGAAATCCCCGATCCCCTCCACCAGCTTGTCGAGAAAAAACAGCATCGACTTCAACGGAATGTATTCGCCGAACGGAACCAGATGACGCTTATCGTAGCGCCCGAGGATTTTTCCATCAGGAGAGAACAGATAGGCGCTGTTGAGGAGGTAAGGCCGGCCGTTCGCATAGTACCGCAAAGCCGGACTGCCGAACAGCAACGGCGTCGCGTGTTGCCGCACCAACGTCTCGACTTCGACTCGATACAGCACCTCCTGCTCGAACAGGAACGGGGTCGCGGCCTCCGGCCAAATGATGAGGTCGACGTGATCGGCCGCCTGCTCGGTCAGGCGCGTGTATCGATCGAGTGTCTGCCGGCGATAGGCCGCATCCCACTTCTGAGCCTGGTCGATGTTCGCCTGCACGAGCCCGATCGACACCGTCGTCTCCGGCTGCGGATTGCCGAGCACGATCACTCCATAGACGACGGCCGCAACCAGCCCGACGATCGCGGCGCCCGGGATCAGCCAAGGAAAGGGAATCGGTGCTTGTCGAATCGGCAGGGACTGATAGCGATGGACGAACCAGAGGATCACCTCGGCAAGGGCGAGGTTCACGAGCACGACGAGAAACGACACCCCGTAGACGCCGGTGAGGTCGGCGATTTGAATGATCGAGAGTCGCTGGTACTGGGAGTAGCCGAGCAAGGCCCATGGAAGTCCGGAAAACAAATAGGTGCGGATCAATTCGAGTGCGACCCACAGAAAGGGCGCGGCCGTGGGCGCGTAGATGGGAGGCAACGTCCGACGCAACCAGGTCACAAGGCCCGCATACGCGGCGACATAGAGACCGAGGTATCCGGCAAGGAGTCCTAATGCCAGATAGCTCCACGCGAGCGGCATCTTCCCGTACTGATGCATGGCGGTAATCACCCATGCCATCGTCAGAGCGAAGCCGATAAAGCCGGACAGCCAGCCGAGACGAAACGCGCGGACCGCGGGCACGCCGTCGATCGCGACGTGCAACGGAACGAGGACCACCCAGGCGAGAAGGCCGAGATCGAAACTGGGAAAGCACAGCGGGTAGAGGAGGCCAGTGAAGCACGCGAGGCCGGCCTTCAGCAACGAGCGGGGGCGCATCGGCCGTACCATAGCGAAAGACTCTACGTGCTTGCAATGGCTCCGGCGTCCTTGCTTTCTGTTCACACTCCGTCGATAGTGGCGGGGATCACGGATTCCGGGGTAGTCTCCACTCCTCGATGAGTGCCACAAAGGGAAAGCGGCGCTTGCTGCTGACGGCCGTCTTGCTTTCGATGCTTCCGGGACCAGTCTATGGCTGGGGCACCGAAGGTCATGTGGTGGTCGCCGAACTGGCGGAACGCCGGTTGACCGAGCCGGCGCGTGCGGAGGTTCACCGACTGCTTGGTGATGCGAGCCTCGCGTCCGTCGCGACGTGGGCGGATGAGATCAGGACGGCGGAGCCTGAAACGGCTCATTGGCACTTCGTCGACATGGAGCTGGCCGATGGTCGCTACCGGCCCGACCGGGACTGCCGGCTCACGGCGACCGGTGATTGTCTCATCGCGGCGCTCGACCGTTTCATCGCGACGCTCCGCGATCGCCACTCGCCCGCGGAGGCCCGCGCCACGGCGTTGAAGTTCGTCGTGCATCTGATTGCCGATCTTCATCAGCCGTTGCATTGTGCGGACAACCATGACCACGGCGGGAACGATGTCGCGGTGCAGTTCTTCATGGAGCTGACGAACTTACACCGTGTCTGGGACAGCGGGCTGCTCCAGAAGACCGGCTTGCGCGAGCACGACTATGCCAAGCATCTCGAAGAGTGGCTGAGCCACCGTGACACCCAGGCCCTCGCCAAAGGCACGATCGTCGAGTGGGCGCTGGAGAGTCACGCCGTCGCCGTCCACCACATCTATCCCGATCTGCCGCCCGACCGCCGGCTCGCCGGCGCCTATTACGACTCGCACATCCATTTCGTCGATCAGCAGCTCGCGAAAGCCGCCGTGCGGCTCGCCAAGGTGCTGAACGACGCGCTGGGACGATGAGAAGGCTGATCCTGCTGCCTATTGCCACACTAGGATGAACTAGTTATGCTCGTCCTTTCCGAGCCGCCGGACTTTTCATGCCACGTAACGAGCAGGTCACCCGTCAATGGCATGTGTTGCGCCTTCTTGAAACGTCTCGCGGCGTGACGCTCGACGACCTGTTGCACAGGCTCCCCGCCGATTATCCCCGGCACCCTCGCACGCTGCGCCGAGATCTTGAAGCGCTGGAGATGGCCGGCTTCCCGCTCGTCAATGAACGGGTAGACGGTCGCGTCCGATGGCGGCTGATGGACGGCTTTCGGAAGATTCCGGCGCTGAACTTCTCGCCAACGGAATTGATGGCGTTGCCTGTTGGGGCGCGGGCTGCTCAAGCCGCTGGAAGGCACCCATGTCCATGTTGCACTGGACTCCGGGTTGAGCAAGGCGTCGGCGGTGTTGCCGGCAGCCAGCCACGACTATGTCCAGCAACTCCAGGGCGTCTTTATCGTGGGCATCGGGCCTCACAAACTGTACCGGCAGCACCGGGACAACATCGATCGTCTAACGCAAGCCATCGCACAGACGAAGACCGTCCAGCTTCGCTATTTCTCGGCGTCCCGAGGCCGGCTGAGCCGGCGCGAGGTCGATCCGTATCGCCTGTGGTATGCCTCCGGCGGACTCTATCTCGTTGCGTACTGTCATCTCCGCCGAGACGTGCGCATGTTTGCGGTCGAGCGAATTCGATCCGTCACGCTCACCGACCATCCGTACCAGATGCCGCTGGGCTTCGATCTCGACGCGTATGTCCAGGATGCGTTGACTGTGATGCGAGGTCCGCGGATCGACGTGGAGCTGATGTTTAATAAAGAAACCGCCGCCTGGGTGCGCGATCGGATCTGGCATCCCAGTCAGCAACTCACCCGCTTAAAGGATGGCACGTTGCGGATGACGCTTGCGATCGCCGATTCCCGAGAACTGGTCGGGTGGGTGTTGAGTTTCGGCAGCGGGGTGCAAGTTCTCAAACCGGAGACGCTACGCAGCGCGGTGAAAAAAGAAGCCGAACAGATTGCCGGTTTACAAGGACGTTATCCGCCGGCGGCCTGGAGGACGTAGTGCAGCTCTCCCTGAAGGCCCAGGCGATCCGCCCAGTTCCAGAGATAGGTCAGATCAAGCTGGAGACGGGGGTTTTTAACGATGCCTATCACATCGTCGAAATCGGTGGGGCGGCCGGCTTTGAGTTTGAGCAACATCAAATCTTCCGGACTCGCGACCCATACCGAAAGGCCATGGACCACCGTCAGTCTTTTGCGTTCAATTGTGGCGCGTTCTTGGGAGTCAGCAGCATAGATGATATCGAGCGGATACTTTGGATGTTCAGGGGAAGCAAAACGGGTGACACGTCCTTTGGTCATCGGATTCGCTTCAGCCCATTGTTCGTTTATGCGAATGCGGCATGAGGATAAGCTTGTGGTGATTCCGTCTATCGCCCGGGAGTCGGCAAGGACAAGGAGATCAAGGTCGTGTGTTGCTCATGGGCGTCCCCAAGCTCCCAGAGCAACTGCTCCGATGATGCAGTATGGAACTGATGAGGCCGAGACGGCTTCGACAACGCGGTGCAGATATGTCAACAGGTCTGGCTGAAGGGGGACTTGCCCAAAGGGCCGCTCGGCTTCCATTACTCTGTCACCACATCACGTCACGCCGGTGACCGGAGCTACCTGCTGCGGTGTTTGGGAACAGAGAAGAAACGAAAGCTTCAGACAAGGCGAGATGGGCATCCGATAGTTCGCAGGTCAAGAGAATTCCCTCTTCCGCTGTCTGAGCATAGTCATCGGGAGAGATTTGCTGCGCGGACACATGGAGCTTTCGCAGCCAAATCGGCGGATTGAGCGGGTCAAGAGCCATACACGTGATGGTACAGAAACGCGGAAGAAAAGCCAATCGACCTGTGACCTCGGATGTCACAGGTCGTTTGCGTCCGCGTGTCCAATGTCCAAGCGCAAGTACTTGGCCGGGAGCAGAAAAAGCCCAATCGAAATTTTCACGAGCGTCGTGACCTCGGTTGTCATAGGACTGCCGTAAATTCGTGGGGCAAAAGAGGCATAGTCGGCTATGGAGAACGCTGAACAAATGCCTGTATGGGTCCAGAGAGGTTCGGTTTGTCAGCATCTCCACGCTGATCAGATGAAGGAATCGGCAGGCAGGGAACAAGACAGAATAGATATCGAACACCACCGCCTGAGGTTGGGGGGACGATGGCGGAACATGAACCGCCCACACCGGACTTCGATTGGGACCTGACTACCTTCGAAGGCGCTCGCCGAGAGCAACTACGCCGCTGGGCGCAATTGCCGCTGGAAAACATCCTGCTGGCCATTGAGGAAATGCAGGACATTGCTCGACTGTTGGAGACAGCACCGGCCGGTGGGTACGGGGAATCGGATGTCACAGAGTGAACGCAACCTCGTGGGCCAGGAGAGCAGATCGGTATGAGCAACGAACGAGAGTTCAAAGCGTGGTTTCAGAGAGCGACACATCACGAACCGTATCCATTCCAGATTCGCTTCGCCTGTGACCCGGTATTGCCCGAATTGATAGATGTGCCGACCGGCTTGGGGAAGACGGCGATGGCCGTGCTGGGATGGGTGTCATTGAAGCATAACCATTGCCGACAAGCTGAAGGGCGTCCCGCATGATTCCACGGCTTAATCGCCGTGGCCCCATTGAACGGACCGGATCGGCTTGATGCTTGACGCGACCTAGCGGTGTTTTCAGGAAATCTTAGGGCTCGTCTTCAAGGAAAACGGTTCCTCTGTCGAGTGCAGGAGAGCCGTACGACCGAACACGAGCCCCGAACAATTGCGGTGTGCACTCTTAAACGTCACGACTGTATCCGTTCGGCGGGCCGGGAAAGAAATTGTGTTCGTGTCTTCCAACCAAGCCATACTCAACGTCCACTTACTGTTACATGGTAAGTGTCCATATCCGATCAAGGTGCAGCAATCCCGAATGTGCCACTGGGATTCGCGGACCAGTCACGTGTAGCCAGCAGTTCAGAAGGACTAGTGCCCTCACAGTAAACCCCTTCTCCGACCTCGGTCCCCTGTGTGCTCGAAGTCCAGGGCACGTATCTGCCGAGGAAAATAGCGAAACGACCACGGACGGGAGTATGGACGTTTTTAACCGACCAATCGATTCTCCGTGGTATTGGGAACGATTATGCCGTTGAAATTCTGTGGGAGGCGAAAAATCGCTCCAAAATCGATCGCCGGCAAGATTCCGATCTTGGCTTGGACAGACCTGACTCCCGGCAATGCCCGTAACTGTGGCATACAGATACTCGAACGGACCAAAATAGCGCTCGCCTACGTACCATCACCTCTTGCTGCTTTTGACAAAAGCTTGATGGAATGAGATGAGGCTGCGGGCCATGGTTGATCTCATCTCGGTGGACTCATCCAGTGTGCGCGGTATCGGGACGATGATGACCGACGGTCGCTGTATGTCCAGTACGTGGACGGCGAAGTGTACGAATACTTCAAGGTCCCCAAGAGCGACTACATCGACCTGCTGAACGCAAAGTCGATTGGGTGGTGGATCAACAAACGGATCAAGCCATATTACAATGATCGAAAGCTAGACGATACAGACCCTTAACGTCAGTCGGCTTGCTTGGAATAAGAAGGAGTGCGGTCCGCGAGTGAGGTCCGTACCTTTCCTCTGAAGGCCCAAACAACCAGACCCTCTTTCCGTTCCCTCTTCATCGGGAATGTGGTTTTAATGACTTCAGCGCGTCCGTGATATCGGTCAAGTTCGACCTTTCAGTTCCCTCTCATGTCCTGCAAGTGATCCACTTCTTCCTGAAAGGCGAGCGCTCCCGCCATACGGCCGAATTTGATCAATTGGCGGTCGTCGTCGGCTGACATGTCGCTCTTCGATTGCCGATAGGCAGATGTCCGGTATCGTGGTAGCGTCCTCGTAGGTAAAGGAGGTGGCAATGGGTATCACACGACCTTCAAGAACAACTGCTGCTCTTGGGATTCTGGCATTGCTCGCCGGAAGCTACGGTTGTGCCGGCTCCGATCAGAAGTCGTCGCGTCCGTCCATGGCCCAAAGCCAGCCGGCAAAGACGACGAGAGTCACGCCGACTACGCCCGCGACCTCACCCTCGCCCTCGATGCCCTCTCGGCAGACGATGACGAACCAGCCGGCACCCGGTCAAATTCCGGAGCATGAAACGGCGATCTCAAAAGTAACGAAGGAAGAGATCCCGGGCGACCGTCTCATCGACGGCCGGGTGCTCAATGTCAGAAGTGATCAAATCGAAGTGGACATCGGCAACCCGCAACCGTTGTATCTGCCGTTGAAGCCGGCGATCGCAAAAGGCGAGACCTTTCGCGAAGGCGATCCGATCGTCGTGATCATGAATGACCACAATGCGGTCGTGGATTACCACCACAAGGCAGGGGACCAGAAGCATCAGGTGATCAAGGGACAGTTGGCCGAACCGTTGACGGTCGGGCTGGACAAGGCCGTGATCCGAACCGAGGTCGGTGAGCGAAGTTACTGGGTGGCGTCCCGCGCTAGAGCCAAGTTGGAAGCGATGCCGATCGGCGCCGATGTCGTGTTTCTTGCGGACGAGACGGGACAGATCGTCGACGCGCAGTTGGGAAGCGCCGAGGCCGTCCAGCAATCGGCAATGGGAAACAAGGCGCACGTGAAGGGGGCGCATCGCCAGGTGCAGGCGATCTACAAAGGAACGGCGAAGGACAATCAGATCAAGGTCGCGCTGATGCCGGAGCAGAAGGAAGAGACGCTGCCGATCCGGCCGCCACTGCAAAAGCTCGACCGGTTGAAGGAGAATCAGGGCGTGACGTTGCTGATGGATGACCAAGGATACGTCGTCGAGATCGCCACCCCGGACGTTCAGCCCGTCCAATAATCGAATCGCCAGGCGGGCGCGCGTCCGCGCGCTCGCCTCTCTCCATCCCCTTGCGTTAGCCTCTCCTCTGATCGCTTGCAGGCGCTTTTCGGCGGGTGGTAAGATTTTCTGCCGAGAGGAGTTCTATGCCGAACGTTGTTTTATTGGTCTCGCCGACGTGCGGGGCCTGTCCGTCCGCCAAGAGTCTGTGGAAAGAGCTCAGGGTGAAGTACAGCTTCGGCTATCGTGAGGTCGATATCACGACCCCCGACGGTCAGGAGTTGGCGAGCCGCCATGCCGTGCGCGCGGTCCCGGCCACGATCATCGATGGCCGCCTGACGTTTGTCGGCGTGCCGAGCCGCCAGAGTGCTGAGAAAGCGCTTCAATTGAGAATCAAGCCCCAGTCTGCGTGAGGAGTTGTGGTACCCGACGACGACGATTTCGAGCTCCCGCCTTTGCCAGTCGTCGATAAAGGCCCGCCGCCGGATTGCCCCATCTGCGGTGATCCCATGTCGTTCATCGACGGCGACTGGTGCTGCATCGATTGCAACGGCGAGAACATCGGCCCGGAGACGGGGTGAGCTAGGTTCACGTGTAGGCTGAGGTTGAGGCGTAGGATAGCCTTGACGCCGGCCGCCGTCCCGACTACTCTTCCTCAACCGTAATCTCGGCCTCAACCTTCCTCCGCATGCTGCGAGTCGTCACCGGGCCGTTCCACCCTGATCTCGAAGACGCCCTCATCGCCGATCTCCGGCGGCTCAAATCCGACGAGCCCCTTGCGCCGCTTGCTATTGTCGTTCCTTCCGAGACGCTTCGGCGGCGGCTCATGTGGCTCCTCTGCGTGGAGCACGGGTGTGCCCTGCTGGGCGTCCATGTTCTGACCTTTTATCAGCTGGCGGTCCATGTACTCGACGAAGCCGGGCGCTTCGATGAATCTGGCCTGCGCCCGCATTTCTTTTTCCAGGAGCTTATCCATCAACTGTTGAGGCGCCATCCGGGAGCCGCTGGGCAGTGGGCCGACATGGCCGAGATGCCCGGGGCGTGGACGGCATTGCTTGCGACGCTCAACGACCTCAAGGATGCCAAGGTCGATCCCGACCAGGCGCGCGAGGTCCTGATGCAGAGCGCCATCGGTCTCTCCGCCGGCATGGAGGGCCTGCTGTCCCTGTATCGCGGGTTCGTGGACGAGAAAGCACGTATGCAGGTGTTCGACGCGGATGATCTGGCGGCAGCGGCGGAACCCTTCGTCGTCACGTCGACCTGGCTCTCGCGTCGGCGCCACATCCTCTATTACGGCTTCTACGATCTGACGCAAGTACAGCTCGATTTCTTTTCCAGCATCAGCCGCACGGTGCCCACCACGCTCTTCTTTCCGCTGGTGAAGGACCGTCCCGCCTATCAGTTCGCCAGACGTTTTTTCGAGCGCCATCTGATTGGCAGGACGGCCACTGACTCGAACGGATCCGTGCCCGATGGCGGGCAACGGAGCACCGGGCCGCGGGCGACGTGCCGGGTTCTGTCGGCGGCGACCCCAGCCGATGAAGTCACGGTGGTGGCGAAGGATATTGTGTCGCTGGCGGAAGAGCGCGGGTATGGGTTTCATGAGATGGCGGTCGTCGCGCGCACACTCTCCGGTTACGAAACGCTGGTGCCCGTCATCTTCGAGCAACATGCGATTCCATTTGCCTCTAGCGTGTCCAGGCCTCTGGCCACCTTTCCGCTGATCAAAACGCTGCTCCAACTCCTCGATCTCCGGATCAATGGCTACCGGCGGGATCAGGTGATCACCCTGCTCGGCTCGCCGTTTCTCAGAAGAGACCGGATGAGCCCGGAGCAGAGAGGACGCCTCGATCTGTGGGATGTGGCGACGCGGCGTTTGGGTATCGTCACAGGCTTGGACCAGTGGCGACGACTGACGCGATATATCGACCACGGGCTGCCCCTTCGAGAGGAGGATGATGAGGGGAGGGGACCGTGCGTTCCCGGTCGCGAAATCGGCAGGCTCTGGGACGTGCTCTCCCTGCTGGTGGCGTCGCTGGACGAGGTGCCGGAGACAGGCACGTGGGAGCGCTATGTCGATCAGGTCCGGAGGCTGTGCGAACAGTGGCTCGATTGTCAGCCTGCCACTCAGCTGTCATCTGAGCACGACCCGACGTCTTCCATTGCCGCGTGCTTAGAGGGGACGCTGGAAGAATTGAAGCGGCTGCACGCGATTCAGCCCGAGGTCACGCTTGCGGATTTTCTGCTGGCGCTGCATCGAGCCGTGGAGCAGACGCCGGTTCCGCTCGGCTCGGCGCGCGCCAACGGCGTGCAGGTCCTCGATGCCATGGCGGCGCGCGGCCTCTCGTTTCGGGCCGTGTACGTGCTCGGCCTCAACGAGAAGGTGTTTCCCCGCCATATTCATGAAGACGCGTTTCTGCGTGATCCCGTCCGTCGTACCCTCGAGGTCGACTTGGGGTGCAAGATTCAGGAGAAGCTCGGCGGGTACGACGAAGAGCAGCTCTTGTTCACGCTTCTGTGCGAGTCGGCCCGCGAGCAGCTCATTGTGTCGTACCAGCGTGCTGACGAAGCCGGCCGATCACTGGTGCCGTCCGGCTATCTCGTGCAACTCATGCAGGAGCGCGGCCTGACGGCGCAGCACCTGCCGCGCCGCCCGACCGGCAAGTTTGAGACCTCGCCGCTCTATCAAACCGATCGGCTGACTGCCGCCGAATTGGCCGTGAAGTATCTCCTCGCACGCCGTCTGCCGCAGCCGCTCTTGGCCTGCCACCCGGCAGGCGTGATAGTGGCACGTGGGGTGACGGCCGTCGGCCGTTTGGAGGGTGCCGGGCACCACCTTGGCGCTTATGACGGGCTGACGGGGCCGCTTCCGGCTTGTTGGGCGAGGTTGACGGCAGAGGGGGTGTCGGCGTCGGCACTGCAAGAATACGCGAAGTGTCCGTTTCGCTACTTCGCGAAGCACGTGTTGCGACTTCGGCCGCTGTCGATGCCGGAAGGCGTGGATCAGCTCGAAGCGTTGGACCTCGGCATCCTGGCGCACGCTATCCTGCGACGCGTTTTCGAGACCCTCAAAGCGCGCGGATATTTCCCTCCGTCAGTCGCCGACTGTAGACCGCCAAGCGATACTCCCGATCGCCAGCCGGCCGTCGATGCCATCGAGGTCCTTGACGAGGCGGTACAGCATGAATGCGCGCGGTTCGCCGACACGCATCCGATCGGCTATCCACTGACCTGGCGGCTGCATCAAGAGGAGCTCCGGGCGTTCTTGCGAGACGTCATTCGCGAGGACCTGGCCGAAATGGCCCGCGAGGGGTGGCAGCCGATGTTCTTCGAGAAGAAGGCGACCGGCCGCCTCGACGTGCCGATCGACTCCGAGACGCCTCAGCCTCTTCCGGTCACGGGTCGACTGGATCGAGTCGATTGGTGTCGCGCCCGCGCGGCGTATCGCATCGTCGATTACAAATACAAAGGGACCTGCGCGCCAGAGACGCTGGACCGCAACCTCGCACTCGGGGCCGTGCGCGCGACGCGGCTGCAGCCGCCGCTCTATCTCACGATGGGTGAGGACCTGATCGCCTCCCTGTCTGACGGGGCCGCCGACGCGCGCTGTGACGGCGTCTGGTTCTACTATCTGGCCCCTCGCTGGGAGCCGCCGTTCACGCGGGTGGCGTTTCCCGGTGACGCGTGGCAGTCCGCGCTTCGAGCCCCAATGATGCAGGCGCTCGCGCACGTGCTGTCCGGAATCCGAGCCGGGCGATTTTTTCTGTATGCCAGCGGCGCCTGCGAGAGCTGCGACTATCGGTTGCTCTGCCGGCGCACGCACCAACCGACGCTGTGGCGAGTGCGGGGCGATCATGCCGTCGTCGCCGGGTACCGCCGTTTGCGCACCGCCACGGTGCCGAAGGGGGCGGCCGCCGATCCGGCGTCTCCTGCCGATGAAGCCGCTCGCGACGACCTGGATGGCGATGCTGACCGATAGACCGCAACGCCAGCGGGCAGTCACGGCGACCGATTGTAATCTCGTCGTGACCGCCGGTGCAGGGACGGGCAAGACGACCTTGCTCGTCGATCGCCTCGTGCATCTGCTGATCGAGCGCGATCCGCCGCTTGCGATCACACAGATCGTCGCGTTGACGTTCACGAACAAGGCCGCCGATGAGATGAAAGTGCGCCTGCGCGCGCGCTTGACCGATCTGCACCAGAACGATCGCGCCGCGGCTGCGCTTCGTGAGCTGGACAAGAGCCAGATCGGCACGATCCATAGCTTTGCCGCACATCTCTTGCGGCTGTTTCCGATCGAAAGCGGCGTCGATCCGTCCTTCCAGCAGGATGAAGGCGGGCGGTTCGAGGAATTCTTCCGGCGCGAGTGGATGCTGTGGCTGGATCATGAATTGGGATCAACGGGACGGCACCAGGACGTCTGGGCCGCTGCGCTTCGGTATGTGACGCTGGAGGAGCTTCAGCAATTGACCCGCGGGCTCGCCGGGGAGCTGATTCCCTTACATGACGAGATGGCCGATGTCGCGGCCGAGGCCTGCCGTCCGCCGATTCAGGCCTGGTTGAACGGCCTCGCCGAGACTGCCGAGCGCCTGCGCGCGCCTCGGACCAAAGCCAATACGCTCGAGCGCATGCTGGAGGAGGTCGCCTCTTATTGCCGCCACGTCCTGGAAAAAGGCCCCTCGATTGCGTTCCCTCCGGGACTCGACCGTCCGGCTCCGGCGCAGACCCAACAATGGGACCAGGATGAGCACCGGCAGGCCAAGCGCGTGATCACGCTTGCCCAAGCCGTGGCGTCCGTCCGCGCGGAACCGCTCGCGGGCATCCTGCGCCTTCTGATTCCGTTTGCACGGGACTGCCGCCGGCGATTCGTCCAGACCGGCTATATCTCATTCGACGGGCTCGTCGCACGAGCGCGCGATCTCGTGAGGGACCATCCGGCGATCCGCCGGGAACTTAAGACGCAGTTTCGGTCGATCCTCGTCGATGAGTTCCAGGATACCGATCCCGTCCAGTATGAAATGATTCTGTACCTCGCGGAGACGTTGGCTCAGGAGGCGCCGGATTGGCGCACGGTGGGGCTCGAGCCGGGCAAGCTCTTCATCGTGGGTGATCCCAAGCAGTCGATTTACGCATTTCGACGCGCCGATATGGAAGCCTATGACGCCGTCATCCAGGACCGCGTCTTAGGACAAACGCCGGCCGGCGAACGTCATACATTGACCACGAATTTCCGCAGTCAACCCAGACTGCTCGCCGCGATCAACGCCTGCTTCGCGGGGATCTTCCCCGCGCAGGCCATCAAAGGGCTGCAACCCCGCCACGATCCACTCGAGGCGGCAGATTCCGAGGCGGTGCGCGTGGCCGACGAGCGGGTTGACATTCGGGTCGTGCGGCCGGAAGACGGCGATGCCGATGCGGACGCGGTCGGACGCACCGAGGCCGAGGAACTCGCGCGCTGGCTTCGTGAAGATGTGCTGGGACGCCAGCAGATCTGCGAACGCGGTATGCCGGTGACGGTCAAACCGAGACACGTGGCGATCCTCTTTCGCACCTTGACCGACATGCGCCAATACGTGGAGGCGCTGCGGCGGTATGCCATTCCCTGCTTGGCCGAAGGGGAGAAGCACTTCTATGAGCGCCAAGAAGTGATCGATGCGATCAACCTCTTGCGTGCGGTGCTCCATCCCCACGATCAACTGGCCATGGCCGCCGTGCTGCGCTCGCCGATCGGCGGTTTGACGGACGCCGACATCGAACGATTGGCGCGATTCGAGCTGTTGGATGCGCGCGTGACGAGGCCGGCCGCATCCGTGGAGCACGAGGCGCGAGCCGCGTACGAGAGCGCGGCGCCCGTCTATGCCCTGTTGCGCGAGTTGACCGACGCGCTTCCTCGCCGGCCGATCACGGACACGATGGATGCCGTCCTTGCCCGCGTCCCGCTTCTGGAACTCGCGGCCGCGTCGATGGACGGCGAGCAGGCGGTGGCCAACATACTGAAGCTGCGGGACCTCGTGGTCGACTTGGCCGCGCGAACGGATCTCACACTGAGCGGGCTGGTCGACGAGCTGACGAACCGCGCGCTCGATCCACCCGACGAATCGGAAAGCTCGCTGGCCGAAGAGGAGAACGGGGAGGACGGCTACGTCCGGCTGCTCAGCATTCACAAGGCCAAGGGTTTGGAATTCCCGATGGTGATCCTCGCCGGTCTTCAGCGCGGGACCAATCGCGTCCCCCCGACAACGCTGGTGCACCATGATTGGTCCACCGGAATCGTAGGCCTGCGCGTGGGGGCGTTACAGACGTTGGGCGGCGTGTACCTCGCCGATAAGTTGGCCGAGCGCCAACGGGCCGAGCAGAGCCGCGTGCTCTATGTCGCGATGACGCGGGCGAAGCGCCGGCTGGTTCTGTCCGCCGGTATGCCGAAACAGTTGGGGAGCGACAGCTTCCTTTCCATCATTCTCGAGGCATTCGGCCTGGATGAAGCAACGCTCCGCGAGGCGGACGGCGCGACCTGTCTTCCCGTCGATGGGGCCGACGTCCGGCTGGACGTCGTCATGGGGAAGAATGTCCCTTTGCAGTTGGCCCACCGTCACGCGAGTGAGTGGCGGGATGCCGGCGACGACCTCTCGTCATGGCGGGTCCGATGGAGGGAACGGCAGCAGCGGCGCGATGAGATAACTCGCCAGCCGGCGTTCCTGAGTCCGACGCGGCTGAAACATCAACTGGCGGAGGCGGCGGAGCGGCACGCGTCGCGGACGTCCACACGGTCGAGTGAAGTAGGGGTGGAGACGGCCCGCTGGATCGGCATTCTCGCGCACCGAATCTTGGAACGGTGGGATTTTCAGGAGGACCCCCGAGCGCTGCCGGCGTATGTCGATCACGTGTGCCGAGCTCTCATTCCGGAAACGATTAGCGAGGCGGAGTTCATCAAAGAGGAACTGCGCGGGATCTTTTGGACGTTTTCGGCGTGCGAGCTGTATCGGACGCTGCGGGCTGCGACGGTGATCGGTCGAGAGGTGCCGTTTTCTGTGCCGTGGCCGCCTGCTCGTCCCGCTTCAGCAAGCGAGACGCCAACGACTCGCGAGACGGGATCCGAGCCGGAAGGCCAAATCAGCCTCGACTTCAGTGCGCCGCCGATTGCCGTGAGGGCCGGCGCGGCCGCGTCATCCGTCCCGTGCGTGATGGAAGGCGTCATTGATCTTCTCTGCCGAATCGATGGACGGACCTGGATCATCGATTACAAGACGGACCGAGTTGAGGCGGACGAGCTTGCCGCGCGGGCCGAGGACTATCGCGCGCAACTGTCCGTCTATCGAGATGCGGTCTCCCGGTCCCTGGGCATGTGCGATGTCGGGTGCCGGCTGATTTTTCTACGTACCGGGCTCTCAGTGGAGCTGTGAGAGGAGGCGTTATGCATCGGATGTATTGGATCGTTCTCATTGGACTGTTGCTGACCCATTGCGCCACGGGGAAGCCGACGCAGTCACGAACGTTGGATCCGCCGGCCGGCACGAAGCCGGCAGCCCTGGCGGCTATGGAGGAAGGGAATCGGCAGTTCGCGCAACGGCAGTGGGAAGGGGCGAAGGCACAGTATCAAGCGGCGATCGCGGCCCAGCCCACATTGGCGGAAGCCCACTACAATTTGGCCGTCGTCTACGACATCCTCCGCGACGACGCGACGGCTCGCCACCATTATATAGAAGCGGCGAACTTGGCCCCGGGCAACAAGGTGATCTGGGATGCGCCCCCGCTCAGACGACACGGGGACGTCGATGCGCACCCGTCGTCCTCCTCGGGTCCCTCGTTCTTCCCGGCTCTCGGAGGCGGACGATAGACGTCGTGCTGAGTTATGAGTGCTGAGTAGGTTCAGGACTTGAAGAAATGGCTCGCCGTCAGTCCCGCCGTCTGTCAGTGAGCGAGGATGAGTTCGAAGACCTTGTGCGCCAGGCGCTGGATGGCTTGCCCGAAGAGTATCGTCGACTGCTCAAGAATATCGCCGTCGTCGTCGAGGAGGAGCCGCCCCGCGAGGTCTTGGATGAGTTCGAGCTTGAGTCCGAGGACGACCTGCTTGGACTCTACACGGGTGTGTCGGTGGATGAGGAATCGTTCTTCAGTCCCGGAGGGCAGTTGCCCGCTCGGGTCTCCATCTATCGCGGGCCGATCTTACGTCTCTGCCGGACGCGTGAAGAAGTGATCCAAGAGGTTCGGGATACCGTGGTCCATGAGATCGGCCACCATTTCGGCTTGGCCGATGACGATATGCCGTACTGAAGCTAAGATCGAGGCTGAGGTTGAGATCGAAGAGGGCTGAGGCTGAAGTTGAGAAGAGGACAACGCAGCCTCGGCCTGGGTTTCTCTCCCGTCAACCGGTTGTGACTCCGCGCGTTGAACCATCTAGATCACGTCGAAGGAGGACCGATGGGGATGCGAGCGGAGGTGCCGGTGAGTGCCGGGAGTCCACGGTAGGCGGACCGCCATGCTGTCGATGGCGGGCGGAACAGCCGAATGGGCCGCATGCCGGCCATTTATCCTAGCGGGGAAAAGGAGCGGGACTCTGGACCGACGCGCAGCCCTGGACCGCTTCTTTGCCGGCATCGAACGCCGCGCGTTTCGTATTGCGGAGATGGCCACCAAGGATGCCGATGAAGCACTGGACCTCGTCCAGGACACGATGCTCAAACTCGTCCAACATTATGGAGGGCGAAACGAATCGGAATGGGGCCCGCTGTTCCATCGCATTCTTCAGCACAAGATTCGGGACTGGTATCGACGGACGACCGTCCGGAGCCGGTGGCGGTTATGGCTGGGCCGTTGGGACGATGACGACGAAGGGGACCCGCTGGAGACGATCCCCGACTCCACGGCGTTGGCGGCCGATGAGGCCTTGTCGCAAAAGGGAGCCGTCGCCGCGCTCGAATCCGCCCTCCGTGACCTCCCGCTTCGTCAGCAGCAGGCCTTTTTGCTCCGCGTGTGGGAAGAGTATGACGTGGCTCAGACGGCACGCATCATGGGATGTTCGGAGGGCAGTGTGAAGACCCACCTGTCGCGAGCCATCCATACGCTGCGTCGGCGGTTGAAAGATTACCGATGAATCACGATCACCCGCAGCATGACGAGTTGCTGAATGCGGTGCGGGAAGCGCTTGACCGGAGCGTCGAGCGGCTCGACCCGGCCATTACGATGCGTCTCCAGCGCGCGCGTCTGCGCGCAGTGGAGGCCCAACGCTCAGTGTCGCGGTGGCTGGTTGCAGGCGGCCTGGTGACGGCGACCGTTGCAACCGTGGTGCTTACGATCCTGTTGTCCGAGCCGGTCGACGTCATGCCGGTACATGAGGTGGAGGATTCCGAGGTCGTCACGACGTCGGAGGCCTTGGACTTCTACGACGAGATCGACTTTTATCGATGGCTCGCGGAACATCACGGTGAGGGCTGACAGGATGTTGAAAACGGCCGTCAGCTTTGCAAGACACTGGGCGCTCACCATCTCGCGCCCGTGCGCAAACATGAGGCGACTTATTCGTCGCCGCGCGCACCTCAACGTATCATACCAGTACGCCTCGGCGTTTCACTCGCTTCCGCCTCGGCCGGGAAGGGGCGCGTCAAACGGGAAAAGAGCTGGTCTTGGCCAGCTCGGGGTTGGGCGGGTGACAAGAATCGCGCCTGGGGCG
>NZ_CEFZSK010000026.1:0-25874 GCF_979581665.1 Nitrospira sp. Vd2
GGACACCACCAATGCACAACTTATTCCACGTACTTCAGAGACAGGACACTAGGGGTCAGGGTGAATCGAAGGTCCAGATCAGCCCGACGATCAGCATGTGCTGAGTGG
Organism: Nitrospira sp. Vd2; assembly: GCF_979581665.1. Classification (NCBI taxonomy): domain Bacteria; kingdom Pseudomonadati; phylum Nitrospirota; class Nitrospiria; order Nitrospirales; family Nitrospiraceae; genus Nitrospira; species Nitrospira sp. Vd2. The sequence continues at coordinate 109 of NZ_CEFZSK010000026.1, forward strand.
GCGTCAAGCCGACGACGCCCGGACGTACCTGCCCGTCCTTGAAAAATCCGCCGCCCGGCCCTCGAGAGTCGTCGAAGCGATACTCGAGACGCACGATCGTGTTGGTCCACTGGTAAGGCAGGCGATACTCGAGCGTCGTCGTGATGGCCTTGATGAACTGCTCGAACCCGGTGAGCCGGCCGTTGCGGTCCCAATAGAACTCCGGCCGCACGGTCGCGCTCCATGTCCCGCCGAGGAGGTAGTGCACCGGCAACTGCGCCGCCGTCCAGAAGGTGCGCGGGTTGCCCGGGACATCGACGACCTCCGTGCCGATCTGGTACTCGAAGGCCACGGTCAACCGCTCCCCCTTCCATTCCGCAATGCTGTCGGAGAAGAGCCGCCAAAACTCGATCGAGGTATTTCCTTGGTCTGGGCCGTAGTAGACCGTCTCCTTCAAGCTCAACCGCTCCGATGCTTTATAGGCGATTTGGCCGCCGTAGCTGGGCGCCGAGTTGGGATTGGACAGATGGGCATAGCCGTTGATGACAAAGAGCGTCGCCATGAGATCCGGGCTGATCGGATAACTGGCATTGACCCCGAACATCAGGTACGGCGTGTAATCGCCGCCCCACGGCCGCGTGTAGCTGAAGTTATCCTTGGCGTAGAGGGAGTCATAGCCGATCAAGCTGTTGAAGAGCCCGGCTTGAACGGTGAGACCGTTGCCGACTGGAGCCAAGTAGGAGACGTTGGCGCGGCCGAAATGTCTCAACTGATCGGCGGAGCCGAGCTTCGGCTCGCCGGCCGCAAACCCAAAGTCCTTCGCATCCTGGCCGCCCTGGACCAAGAACTCCATCCCCCACCGAGACTGCACCGACACGTCCTTCTTCACGTACACCGCGCCCATGTTGAGATCGAGCTCGTTGACTCGCGGCGTCGTGCTGCGATTGCGGAACAGATGGTTCTCGGGAAAGTTGAAGTCGATGGCATAGCCCAGATCCAAAAACCCGCCGTAGTGCCACAACGGCTTCGGTGTTTCGGCCCGTGGCTCTTCGGTAGTCGGCGTTTCCAATTGGCCCTTCCTCGGCTCAGCCTCGACAGGTGAGGACCCCGGAGGCTGGCCGGCGGCAGACGCTGCCGCGACGAAGAGCATCACCGCGACGACGAAGGTCGCACGGCAGCCATGAAACGCGGTTCGAGTCAGCGGGCTGACCGTCTGTTCATGATTTGGAGAAGATCGGGCTTGGAAGGAGTGCGGGGCGACCATCGCTTAGGGAGGCAACGACAGGACTCTCCGCCAGCCGGTCGCTGAACGTGCGCATCGATCAGCGGCGAACATACAATAATTCGAGCGCCTGGGCAAACCCGTGCAGCCGGCCTCGGCGCACGACCGCCTCGAATCGATCCCGCAAGGCATTGATCCCCTTGTCGTCGTGCCGACCGACGACGCGCTGCGAAATCATCATTTGGATCGCCACATCGACGAGGCGCTTCTTCTTCGCGTCCATGTCGGCTGTCAGCAGGTCGGGCAGGACTTCGGCGCCGCGCGCCAGCACGATCGCTTCCACGAAGGAATCGTATCCTTGCTGCTCGACGGTCCGCTCCCGCACGATCGCCAATTCGGCTTTGATCCGCGGCACCTGCTTGATGAGCACCGCGAACAACTCGCGCCGGCCTTCGTCGAACAGCTTCTCCTCCATGTGACGCAGGATGGCGTCCAGGTCGGGCGCGTCCTCCTGAAAGACCTCGCCAAACTGCAGACGCTCGTACGTGCGTCGCGCGTCCGGATCGCCGATGACTTCATACGCGGCATTGATCTCCCGAATCCTCGCCTCGGCTTCGGTGCTTCCGGGATTGCGGTCCGGGTGATATTGGAAGACCAGCTTCCGATACGCCTTCCGGATGTCCTCATCCGAGGCATCGCGCGTCACCCCCAAGATCGCATAGTAGTCGATTCGCGGCATGCCGGGAGCCTAGCACACGAAGGGGAGGCCCCGGCAACTGCTCGGGTGCTTATCCCGGCACGACTGTCAAGCGGGAGGTGTAGGAGTGTCAGGAGGGACTTGTACTGAAAGTAGTTGAATTGGCGCACGACACAGTACGCATATGCTGGCTTCGATGACGGAAACCTTGACAGAACGAGGAGCCAAGAGGCACGCGACCCACCGCGCGAAAAAGACAATCAACGCGTTAGAGCGTGGCAGCAACCTTGCTCGTTAGACCAGTTGGAATCCTTTGCACGGCAATCTCGACGATGGTACACGCGGTTGCCAGGAAGACAGCCGATGACGAATGACGCGAATGCTCGTCGACCGCGCGTATCGATCATTATTCCTACGTACAACCACGCCCGTTTCTTACCGGAATCCCTGGATAGCGCCCTGATCCAAACTCGACCGGCTGATGAAGTACTGGTCGTCGACAACGGCTCGACCGACGAGACGCCCGAGATCGTACGCTCGTATCCCGTCCGATACATCCGCCAGGCGAATGAAGGGATTTGTGGGTCGACGAACCGCGGGATCATCGAGGCGACCGGCGACTATGTCGTCATCCTGCACAGTGACGATCGATTGCTCCCCAACCATCTCGAAACGAGCTTGGCCGCGTTTGCCCACTATCCCGATGCTGCCTTCGTCTGCGGCGACTACCGGTGGTTCGGGGCCGAACACACATGGCACACGCATCGGTGCGCGCCGGACCCGGATTATTATGCGACGCTGCTGCGATTCAATTTCATCGGGCCGCCGATCGTCGTCATGTGGAAACGCGACGTCCTTCACGCCGTCGGGGGCTTCCGAAAGCAATTCGAAGGCGCCTGTGATCAAGACGTGTATCTGCGCATCGCCCGGACGTATCCCATTCACTGTCACCACACCGTCATCGCGGAATATCGAAAGCACGACGGCCAGCATTCGCAGAAACAAGGATTCATGCTGGCCGCGGCATTACGGACGTTGCGAGCGCAGCTGCCGCACGTGAGGACGAATCCGGCATACCTCCAGGCGTACCGTGAGGGCCTCCGGCAACGGCGGCGGCTTTATAGCGAGACGATCTTTTGGCAAGGTGTCGGGGCGGCGCGATCGCGGCAGTGGACGACGGCTCTCACCTGTTTCACCACCCTCCTGAAGCACGACCGTTTGGGGTTGCTTCCGCCCCTGTACCGAAAGTTGATGCCCCATGCCCGCGGCGCTCGTCCCGTGCCGTCTTAATGGGAGGTGTGCATGAGAGCGGTGATTCTCGCCGGCGGTCTTGGTTCTCGTTTGTCGGAAGAGACGATCGTGCGCCCGAAGCCGATGGTGGAGATCGGCGGAAAGCCGATCCTCTGCCACATCATGAACATCTATGCGGTGCACGGCATACGGGAGTTCATTGTCGCGGTGGGCTATAAGGGTGAAATCATCAAGGACTACTTCCTCAACTTCTACGCGATCAACAACGACCTGTCGATTGACCTGGAGCACGGCACGACCACGATCCACAACGGCAACAAGTTCAATTGGAAGATTCACATCGTCGATACGGGTCAGTTGACGCAAACCGGCGGGCGCCTCAAGCAACTCCAGAAATGGTTGGAATACGACGAGACCTTCTTCTTCACGTACGGCGATGGGGTCACGGACCTGAACATCCGGGATCTGTTGCGCTTCCACTTGGCACACGGGAAGCTGGCCACCATGACCACCGTCCGGGTCCCTGCGCGCTTCGGCCGTATCAGTTTCGATGGCGATCTCATTACGTCCTTCCATGAGAAGCCCGAAGCCGGCGAAGGCTGGATCAACGGCGGCTACTTCGTGCTGAATCGGAAGGCGATCGAGTACATCGATGGCGACGGCACGATGTGGGAACGCGAGCCGGTCGAGCGGCTGGTGGCGGACGGTCAGTTGGTCGGCTACCGCCATACGGGATTCTGGTCCTGCATGGACACGCTCAAGGAGAAGCACTACTTGGAAGAACTATGGAGCGCCGGCAAGGCCCCATGGAAGCAATGGTGAGCCGCCTCGAGTGGAACACATCCCTCTCACGGGAGACGCATGAACGTTCTGATCACCGGTAACATGGGCTACATCGGGCCGGCCGTGGTACGGCGATTCCGTGAACATCACGCGGGGGCTCGGATCGCCGGTTTCGACACGGCCTATTTCGCGCATTGCGTCACCAATGTGGGCTGGCTCCCGGAACGGCTCCTCGATACGCAGCATTTCGGCGATGTGCGACAGCCCTTGCCGCCTCGGTTGCTCGATGATGTCGATGCCGTCGTGCATCTCGCGGCGATCTCCAATGACCCCATGGGGAATCGCTTCGAGACGGTCACCGAGGAGGTGAACGCCCATGGCGCGATCGCGGTCGCGCGCCAGGCGAAAGCTGCGGGCGTGGGAAGCTTCGTCTTTGCCTCGAGCTGCAGCGTCTACGGCTGCGGCGACGACCGGCCCCGGACGGAGGAATCGGACGTCGCCCCGCTCACCGCCTATGCGCGATCGAAGGTCAGAGCCGAACGCGGGCTGGCAGCATTGGCGGATAGCGGCTTCACGGTCACGTGCCTTCGCTTTGCGACGGCGTGCGGCATGAGCGATCGCTTGCGCTTGGATCTCGTCCTTAACGATTTCGTCGCGAGCGCACTCACGACGGGACGGATTCTGATCCTCAGTGACGGCTCGCCGTGGCGGCCTTTGATTCACATCCGTGACATGGCCCGGGCGATCGACTGGGCGGCCTCACGCGATGGGTCTGATGGGGGGCCGTTTCTCGCCCTCAACGTCGGATGCGACGAGTGGAATTTCCAAGTGCGGGACCTGGCCGACGCCGTCGCGCGTACCATCGGTCAAGTCGAGGTCACCTATACCGCGAACGCCGCGCCGGACAAACGCTCGTATCGGGTCAGCTTCGAGCGCTTTCGGCGGTTGGCGCCGGCCGCACAGCCTAAAGCCACGCTGTCGCAGACGATCGAGGAACTCGCGGATGGACTCCGCCGCATGGAATTCAACGACGCTGACTTTCGGCACTCCCGACTGATTCGGCTGAAGGTCCTCACTGACCTCTGCACGGCGGGAGCCTTGACGACGAACTTGGAATGGACGGGCCGCCCCGCCTCGCTCATTGGAGCCGCGCTGCCAAGCCCCGCAGCGGTGACAACCGGCGTCGAGACGGCATCGTGATTGTTCACCGCACCCCGCTTGCCGGCGCTTGGATCATCGACAATGAGAAACACGAGGACGAGCGCGGGTTCTTCGCGCGGGGGTGGTGTGCGCGAGAGTGCGAAGCGCTGGGATTGCGATCCCATATCGTCCAAGTCAATTTCTCGTACAACCGGCTCCGAGGAACCGTTCGAGGCATGCACTACCAGGCGCCGCCGCACGCCGAAACAAAGATCGTCCGCTGTCTCACCGGCCGTCTCTACGACGTCATCATCGATCTCAGGCCCGGCTCCTCCACCTTGGGACAATGGTTCGGCATCGAACTCGCCGCCGGCAACCAGACGATGCTCTACATTCCGGAAGGCCTGGCTCACGGCTTTCAAACCCTGGAGGACGACACAGAAGTGTTGTACTTGATGTCGGAGTTCCATACGCCGGAGGCCGCACGTGGGTTGCGTTACGATGATCCTGCATTTCGTGTCAGCTGGCCTCTCCCGGTTTCACGGATTTCACAGAAGGACCTGAGCTGGCCCTCATACGAGTTCACGACCGGCCCCATCCCGGTAGACGCTCGGACCGATACAGACCTGCGCCGCACGGCCGAGGGCGGCACGGCATCCCTGCCGGCTGACTAACACGGTCAAGCGGCAGGAGGAGAGAGATGCGGCTCGTCACGGTCGTCATTGTCTCCACCAATCAGGCCCGCTTCCTTAGCGATGCGATTCAAAGCGTCGGGGAGCAGCGCTATTCGGCCCACGAGATCATCGTCATTGACAACGGCTCGTCTGACGCGGCGCCGGCCATCGCGGAACGCTATCCTGACATCCGATTCGTCCGGTTTCGCGCTCGGCAACGTCTCGCGGTGGCGTGGAATACGGGGGTTCGGCTCGCCGAGGGAGACTGCCTCGTACTACTCAATGCCGACGAGCGGCTGCTGCCCTCCCATTTCGACACTGCGTTGCGGCTCTTCGATGCCCATCCCAGCGTCGCGATGGTCTGCGGACGCTTTTCGGGCTGGCATCCCTCCGGAGAGGGACAAGAGGACCGATGCCGCGTTGGACCGGATCGCGATTGGTACAGTGCGCTGCTACGGGGGAATTTCATTGGGCCGCTTGCCGTCGCGATGCTGCGACGCGATGTGCTGACGGCGATCGGCGGGCTGTGCGAGGGCTGCACAGGCGCACCGGAGCTCGCGCTCTACCTACGGATCGCGCGCAACTACACCATTGTCTGCCATGACACGGTCGTGGCGGACTGTCGAGCGCGCGGGCACCGGGAAGCGCGATTCGACCTGCTGATCGGGCACCTCGAGGCGCTCGCCGCCGAGCGCCGCTATGCGAGGAGGCGACCGGCCGCGCGCGCCGCCTATCGCGACGGACGTTCCCTCGCCACGCGTGCGTACCGCGAGGCCGCATGCCGCGAAGTGCTCGCGGACGTCGAGGCGGGGCATTGGCGTGCCGCGTTGGATCGCTTGACGTCCTTGCTGACCCATGCACCGACGGTTGCGCTGCACGCGCTCTGGACGATCATGTTGGGACTGATCGCGTCGAACCTCCGCACGGAGCATCAGTAAGAGGATGGGCTTGGCGGGAAAGGTCTGGCGTTTCCTGCTGCGTCTCGCGCGGCCTTCGGATCGGACATCCCGCTGGCAGACGTTCCGTTCGGATCTCACATGGGTGTGGAGACGCTTTTGGATGGCGAGGGCCGGTCCGTATCCTCGGGGGCGCACCGCGACGCGACTTGCGGCGTGGGTCACGCCTCCGTTCTACGGACGAAAAGGGCTCGCGCAGCTTTCGTCGCATGGCTACGTAGCGCCCGCCGCGGTGATCGACCATGCCGACTTGCGCTTGGGCCGTCATGTCTTCATTGGCGATCGGGTCACGATTGTTCAAGACCGTGACGGGGGCCCTGTGACGCTCGGTGACCGGGTGCACCTCTACGGTGATTCGTACATCCAAACCGGTGACGGCGGCAGCATCGAGATCGGGCCGGACACTCACATCCAAGTCCGAAACCAACTGTCGGCGTACCAAGCGCGGATCCGAATCGGCTGTCGCGTCCAGATTGCGCCCAACTGCGCGTTCTACCCCTACGATCACGGCATCGATCGCGGACAACGCATCAGCGATCAGCCGCTGACGACGAAAGGCGACATCGTGATCGACGATGACGCATGGATCGGTACCGGCGTGACGGTCTTGTCGGGGGTTCGGATTGGACGAGGTGCGGTCGTCGCTGCAGGGTCGGTCGTCACGAGGGACGTGCCAGACGAAGCCGTTGTGGCGGGCAATCCGGCGCGCATGGTGAAAGAGCGCACGTGGCGGTCCACCTCTGCCGATGCGACCCGCGAGTACCCCTACGAACACCTCTGGTCCATCGGGATCTATGCGGGCCCAAGCCCGCTCTCACTCGCGCCGTCGGCATCGGCTCACAATCCCGTACTGACGGCCGACGATGTCTCCGACGTCGACGCCTTGTTCGTCGCCGACCCGTTCATGGCCCGCCGCGACGGCCGGTGGTTCATGTTTTTCGAAGTCATGAATCGCGGGCGGCGGCGTGGTGAGATCGGCCTCGCGGCGAGCGAAGATGGGTTCAAGTGGGCTTACGAACGGATTGTGTTGGCCGAATCCTTTCACCTCTCCTACCCGTACGTGTTCGAGTGGGGAGGCGACTGGTACATGATTCCGGAGACACACCAAATTCAGGCGGTGCGGCTTTACAAGGCCATCGAGTTCCCCACGCAATGGCGTTACGCGGCGACGCTCCTTACCGGCCATCCATTTTCCGACTCCTCGATCTGCCGGTTTGCCGGACGGTGGTGGCTCTGGACGGAGACAAGCGCCGGGTACCGGTCCGATACGTTGGCCTTGTACTCGGCAGAGCACCTCACCGGCCCCTGGCGAGAGCATCCCCTCAGCCCGGTAATCGCGAGAGATGCCCGATATGCCCGGCTGGCCGGCCGGATCCTCGTGCTCGGCCCCCGCTTGTTGCGGTACGCCCAAGACTGCTCTCAGGTATACGGGCGTCACGTAACGGCCCATGAAATTACCCAACTCAGTCCCGCGCACTACGAGGAACGACCGTTCGACCCGTCTCCGATCCTTACAGGGACGGGGACGGGATGGAACGCGGAGGGCATGCACCACATTGACGCGCACCAACGAGACGACGGCGAGTGGCTGGCATGTGTGGACGGGTGGAGGCGACCGATCCTGTCGGGCCGCCATGCATGACCGCCGGCCCGTCAATCGGCTCAAGCGCTACCTCAGTCGGTCACGGCTCTACGTCTTTGGCACCGAGGTGAAGTGGCGAACGCTCGATTGTTGGAAGCGCTTGGACCGCACCTGCGCGGACCGAGCCGTGGTCCGTTTGCCGTGGATGGGCGCCACGAAAGGATCGGTCCTGCTGTCATATTTCGTCGATCCGTTTCTCGATCCGGAGCGACTGGTTGCACAGGCGCACCCGCAATACTGGGTCTCCGCACAGCTCGCGCGCCACTTCATCGACCTCGGCTACACGGTCGACGTGATCAGCTATCGCAACCAGGCCTTTCAGCCTGAGAAGCCGTACGATATCGTCATCGATGCCCGACATAATTTGGAACGTCTCTGCCCCAACCTCCCCGATCATTGCCTGAAGATTTTTCTGATCGACTCCGCCAACATTCTCTTTCACAACGCTGCCGAAGCATCCCGGCTCTTCGCTTTACAGCAGCGCCGAGGGATCACACTGCAGGCGCGACGCCACGAACGGCCGAACCGCGGAATTGAATGCGCCGACTGCGGTGTGATGTTCGGCAATGAATTTACGCTGAGCACGTTCCGCTATGCGAACAAGCCGCTGTATCGGATCCCGATCCCCTGTCACGCGACCTACGAGTGGCCCGCACACAAGCGCTGGGGTGACGTACGCCGCTCGTTCGTCTTCTTCTCGAGCAGCGGCATGGTCCACAAAGGCCTCGACCTCGTCTTGGAAGCCTTTGCCGGCATGCCGGACTACAGGCTGACCGTATGTGGTCCGGTGGACGAGGAGGAGGACTTCTTGGCCGCGTATCGAACAGAGTTGTTCCACACGCCGAATATCCGAACGGTCGGGTGGCTCGATGTGCAGGCGAGGGAGTTTCTGGACGTCATGGACACGTCGATCGGCGTGATTTATCCGTCCTGCTCGGAAGGAGGCGCGAGTGCCGCGCTGACCTGCATGCAAGCCGCGCTCATTCCGATTGCAAGCTATGAGTCGAGCATCGATGTCATGGATTTCGGCCTCCAATTGAAGCGCTGCACGGTGGAGGATATTCGGGAAGCCGCCTCTACCTTGGCCTCTCTCCCCACGAGCCTTCTGGAACGGCGCGCGCGAGAGACGTGGGAGCACGCGCGAACTCATTTTACGAAGCAGCGGTTTACCGAGGAGTTCGGCCGTTTGCTCAGGATCCTCCTGGGGGGCCGTGATGAACTGCATTATGATCGCTTTGCGACACGCTTATGCGAGCGGGACCCAGTCCAACTCCTTGCCCTGCGCGAGACCGAGGAGCCACACCGTGCGGCATGACCACCACCAGTGGTCCTACGTAGGAGTATCACCTTTACTCGTCGGCTGGATGCGGGCGAAGATGCAGACGAGCACGAGATCGGACCACGCTATTCGCTAGGAGGGCTGCCATGAAGGCCATACTGATCACCGCCACGTTGATGCTCCTCGCCATGTCCGGAGGGATCGCCTCAGCCGACCAACTCTTCAAATGCGAGGACGGCACGTACACGAATATCCCGGAACGGATGTGTCCGGCGTATGAGCCGCAGGGCACCGTCCTCATCATGCCGACGGGCGCGACGCTCGCTTCCATGAAGGCGATGCTCGGTGACACGCCGTCGAAATCGAGGATTCCCGATCCCCCACTGGTGTGCAATCTGTATCAGGAATGGTTGGCCTTGAACCTCAAGACCGGCGGCGGCGTGACGTTCGCCTACACCCAAGACGTGCCACGGTGGATTGCGCTGTCACGTATCTTTACGGCGATCGGCGCTCCCCATTGTCCGTAAACGCGCACGAACGGGTGAGCTTCAGGAGGATTGAGACCCGGGAGGTACGACCTGGTGTTGACCTGGTGTTAAGGGAGAGCGGATAGGCGAATGGCACTGACGTCAGCGGGCTGCATCGCGGCCGTCACGTCGATAATATCCGCAATCTTCCGGATGAGCATGTCTGGCGAGAAGGGTTTCGGCAGGAACGCGATGCGCTGGTCGAGCCCCTCGATCTGCCGCTTGCCCTCCCCATTCGCGGCGGAAAGGAACAGCACTCGTATGTCGGGCCGATGCGTGATGAATGCCGCGGCATCATCGATCGTCATGGTTCCCGGTTTCCCCACATCGGTGATCATGACATGGATTGGAGACTTGTACGCCTCACACACGGCCATGGCCTCCGGAACACCGGAGGCATCCAGCACGGTATAGCCGTGTTGTTGCAGCAGCGTTCGCGTCAACGCCACGACGCTCGGCTGAGGCTCGACGATCAGGATCGTGCCGGATGAATCAGTCCGATGCGGCTGCTGTGCTACGGCGCGGTCGAGTTCCTGCTCGAGTTCCCGGCGCTCCCGCTTCAATCTTTCTTCCTGTCGCCGCGCGTCTTGCCGCAACTGCTCCTTCTGCTGCTTGAGCCGCTGCTCCAGCTCCGATTCCAGTCGATGGCGCTCTTCGCTGAGCTTTTCAACCTGCTGCTGATATTCCTGCCGGAGCTGCGCCTCGCGCTCCTTGAGTTCTCGGCCAAGGTCGACCTCCAACCGTGCCTTTTCTTGCTGGAATCGCTCTTCACGCTTCTGTAGCTCGGCTTGGAGCTCCTCCTGGCGGCGCTGCAGTTCTTGACGTCGCTCCAATTCCTGCTGCACTTCCGACTTGAGCCGGTGTTGTTCCTGCGCAAGCTGCTGGTCGCGCTGTTCGATCTCGCGCCGCAGCTCCTCGGCACGCCGCTGGAGCTCCTCCCGCCGCTGCAGCTCATCCTGCATCTCGGTCCACAATCGTTCACGCTCGCCCGCCAACTGCTCCTCGCGTCGGTTGTACTCGAGACGCAGCTCCTGTTCGCGCCGGTGCAAGACCTCTTCGAGCTGCCGTTCCCATTCATGATATTCCTTCGCCAATTGCTCTTCGCGCTCGCGGAACTGCTGACGCAACTGCTCTTCGCGCTGTTGGATGGCGCGCTTGCGGCCGCGGATGTCGCGGATGACACCCACCGTGCCCGTGATTTGCCGCTGCGGGTTGTAGCGGCCCATCGCGGTGAGCTCCACGTCCACTGCCTGGCTCTTGTCGGCCGCGCCCTTGGGCTTCAGCCTCAGCTCGAGATTGCGCGTGGCCCGGTCTCCGGTCCGTCGCTCATTTAACCGGTGTTCCGCCATCTGGCGTTCATCTTCGGGGACGACCTTCGAGAAGTGCGTCCCGATCAATTCTTCCGGGGTGTACCCCAACAGCTTGACGACGCCCGGGCCCACGGTGACGAACCGTCCCTCGCTGTCGAGCTCATACACGATCTCGGTCATTTCTTCCGAGAGACGCGAGTACGGATCCGACGCCCGGTCCAACACCACGACGGCTTGCTGCTCACGCTTCTCCAGCAAGGCCTTGGTGGCCGAAGGAAATTCGGTCAAGAACGTGGGCGACTTCTTGAAGAAGCAATGATCGGCGCCGGCCCGAATGGCCTGCATCGCCATGGAGATGTCGTTGCGATCGGTTTCGAGGATGATGGCCGCCCTCGGCAATCGCTTTCGGACCTCGGGGATCGTCGAGAGGCACCCGCTCTGAAGCAACGGCTCATCCAGCACGACGATCTGCCAGTCCTGGTACCCCAGCCATTCGAGCACATCATCGGCGGAGTAGATCGCCTCCACCCGACATCCCGGAAAGACGCTCCGAAACCCAATGGTGAGGAGCTTGACCTCTTCGGCTTCGGCATTCGCGATGAGGACGGAAATCGACTGAGGTGTGGTCATGAAATATCGTGCAACTACTTGAATTTCATTGTTTGGAATCATTGAAACTATCCCCGGCCTCTTCAAATTTGTCAATTGAACGGGAACAAGTAAGCTAAGAGCCAAACGACGAATGACGACTGGACGAAGAGCCTGCAGACTTCATGTCCGTCGATGACAAACCGATGAACAGACAAGCGTTTGAGAGGCCGACAGACATGGAATGGCATCGGGCATCGGGTCTCCCGTCCATCGCCATCCGCGGCGTTCTGCGCTGCTCGCGGCGCCTACTTCTGCAAGCGATGATCGCGGCTGCAATCTCTGGAATGGCGGTCGATGTTTCACGCAGCGGTGCCGGTGGCGTGGAGGAACGACCTGCCGATTTCCGGCGGTCAGTGGATTGGCTTCGAAGTGAAGTGGTCCCGAACGACATCGTTCCCTTCCCCCATCCGGCGCGCCGCGGTCTGCCACTTGGATACGGAGCGATCACGGGTCGGCCAGTGACGCCGGTACACAAAAAATCCTTCGTGTACGACGCCGCGCTCGGTGCAATCGCCTTGGCAATTGCCGAGGACTGGTCAACCGCCGCCACGATCCTTCAGGCGCTGGCACGGGTCCAGCGTGACGATGGCAGCTTCTGGTTCGCGTATAACGTCGAGAACACCTGGCCGGAAGAGAACGACCACGACATGGGGATCGTGCGAGCCGGGGCGACGGCCTGGGCCGGGTACGGCTTTGCCTTCTATCTCGAACACGTCCCCGCCACAAACGAACCTCGCGCAATGCGGGCGCGGGAACGGTTCCTGGCTGCCGCTCGGCGCGCCGGGGATTATCTCCTCACGCTCAGATCGCAGGCCGAGGACGGCCGTCGGGGTCTCATCCAGGGAGGGCGGGGGATCGTGCGTCTCGTCGCGACCAAGACCGGACAGGTAGAAGAAACGTACGAGGACCGCCCGATCCAATGGATCAGCACCGAGCACAACATCTCATCGTATTTCTTTCTTCAATCGCTCAGCCGCCTGACAGGCGATCCACGGTACCGAGACGCCTCACACACGATCGCGGCGGCCCTCATTCGGAAACTGTGGCAAGAGGACCTCGGCCAGTTCGCCCAGGGATTTCTCGAAACGGGAGCTCTGGATCGCGCAATGGCGCTCGATTGCGCGTCTTGGGGTGCGCTTTTCCTCCTGGCCGCCGGTGAGCCGGAGAAGGCGGGTCGCGCCGTTGAAACGGCACACCGACGATATCGGAACGTGGACGGTGGCATTGCCGGCCACCGGCCCTACGCCGGCACACCCGTGTACGACGATCCCGATGTGCAACGCCTACTCTTACCGGATGCGCCCGAGGCGCGTTGGGATGATCTGACCTACGTCTGGTCTGAAGGATCGTTGGGGCTCGCCCTGGCGTCTCTTCGGTTGAATCAGGTCGAACAGGCGCAGGCGATCGTGGACGAGATGCGACGATTGGATGTCGATGGCGGCATTCGGTACGGGACGCGCGAACTCCCCTACCAGTTCTCGGAATCGCCGAGTATCGGCGGTACGGCGTGGTGGCTGATCGTCGACAGCGCGATTCGCCATGGTTTGGGTCGCTTGTTGTGGGCGCGATGATCCGGCTTCTCCTGTTCCTGTCCCTCCTCGTCGGTCAACCGGCGCATGCCGCGGACGCGCGATCCCGGGTGGCACTCATCCTCTCTGGACCGGATGGCGATCACTCGATCGAGGAGCTGGCAGCCCGACGGGCGCTGCAAACACTCGGCATCGGCTACGATCGAGTCCTTGCCACCCGCCTGAACGAGGCCTATCCGGTCGCGATCCTCCCCGGACCGCTCTACAATCACACGCTCTCAAAAGAAGCCCGTGAGGCGGTGTACCGGTACGTCGCGGCCGGCGGCGTCCTCATCGCCACGCAGGTCGAAGGCTCGGATTGGTTCCCGCTCTTTGGCATCGAGCAGGCGACGCCGCAGCGCAACCGTTTTCGCATCAGGTTTCAAGACAGCGTGGAGGATGGTTGGCTCCGCTATCTGGATCATCCGAACGAGCGCGAGATCTCGCTAGGTGATCCGAAGGTCTTCAATGAAACGATCTGGAGTATCGGCTACATCGCCCGTGAAGGACGCCCGCTCGCCATCTATCCTGGCGATGCCGCCGCGGCGCTCGTCAATGACTACGAAGCCGGGCAAGCCCTGGCGCTCGGCATCAGCTTGAGCCAAACAATTCTCCTCGCGCATGTCGGGCAGGCCTACGAAGCCGGGCGCCAATGGGTGAATTCCTTCGAGCCTTCGGGCGACGTCTTCCTCTTGCTGCTGCGCGGCATCTATGAGTCGACGGCACACCCGGCCGTCTATTGGCACACCGTGCCGCGCGGTCTTGAGACCGCCATCGTCCTCTCCCACGATGTCGATGCCCGCGAGTCCTTCGGGAACGCCGTCGTCTTCGCCAAGCTCGCGCGGCAGTACGGCGTACGGTCGACCGTGTTCATTACGACGAAAATCTATGAGGATGACGCCGACATCGGCTATTACGACGCCTCACGCATTCCGAGCGTTGTCGAGGTGAAGCGGCTCGGCATGGAAATCGGGTCGCACTCTTTGTCCCACTCGAAACGATTTGCCGCCTTCCCGATCGGCACCCCGACCGTGAGTCTGCGGACCTACCATCCTCGTCGGGCACCGACCGTCGCCGGGGAAGTCAAAGTCAGCAAGGAGTTGCTCGACCGCGATGTCCCGGATCAACGGACCGAGTCGTTCCGAGCCGGCGAACTCGCGTTCCCGGCGCAGCTCATCGAAGCATTGGAATGGGCGGGCTACCGCTACGACTCGACCTTCTCGGCCAACAACATCGTCACGAACTTTCCCTTCTTCGCGTTCCGGCAGAACAGGCTCGGAGCACCGGAAACGTCCATCGTGGAAGTTCCCGTCACGGTTGACGATTCCCAGGGCTATCTCACCGGAGCGACGAAGACGCGCGTCATCCAGGCGTGGACCGACATTATCGAGGCCAACCGTGCGAATGCCGCGATGACGTGTATCCTGATCCATCCGACCGACATCACCTACAAGTTGGAAGTCTTCCGGCAGATTCTCGCCCACTATAGCCGGCAGCCGGTCTGGATCGGTCCCGTCTCCGCGCTAGGCGAATTCTGGATGCGCCGGTCCCGCGCGGGCTTTCAGGTCACCGTCGATTCGCAGCGGATCACCATCCGTCTCGATGCGAGCCGATCGGAATTCAGCGACGATTTGAGCCTCGTCGTCACCCACGCCGACGGCTTCGGCGAGATTCAGGTTCTCGATCGCGATGGACAACCTATTCTCTTCGACGCTCTTCGCCGGCGCCACTTGCAGGTGCTCGTTCTGAAGCCGGCGCGCCTCGGTCCATGATCGAGAACAATTCGGCCCGTCTTCACGCCATCGTGCGCTCCGTGTATTAGCCCCCGCCTGAGCTGCCTTGCGTCGTTTTCGTCTCAGCCCGCAATTCCTGCCGCACGCGATGGACTTCCCTGACGAAAGCCGTGAGCGTGAATTCAAGGCTCTTGGCAATCGTGCCTCATCCCATGCCGGAGCCGCGCAACTCCCCAACCCTGGTCAGTGCGTCCGTCAACGTCGGATAGGTCTTGGAATGGGTCTTCGTGAGCTCTTGGGCTAAGGCGAGCCGGATTGTAATTTCTCCCCAGCCCTGTTTCGCCGTGCGCAACTCCTCGACAACTCTCGGTAGCGCGAAACTGCCGCGAAGGCCTCACCGCAGGCCTTTGGATTCTTGCGGTCACGCGACCGGATCAGCGACTGCCAGGTGTTGTCGATACCATGCGATCGTTCGTGAAAGGCCTGTGTCGAGAGAGATGGTGGGGCTCCAGTTCAAGCGGGTTGAGGTTTCACGCAGGTCAGCCGCCCGCGGCTGCTCGCTGGGTCGATCCGGTAGGGCGCCAAAGGCCGGCGCTGCATTCTGGCCGATCAGGCGGGCGATCCGATCGACGACGTCCGAGACAGAATGAAGCATTCCTGACCCGAGATCAAAGGTTCGGCCTTCAATGCCAGCAACCGTTCCGATCGCGATCAGCCCCTCGACCACGTCGTCGACATAAATCCAGTCCGTCCGCCACTGCCCGCTCGAGAGCTTGGGCGACTCCCCACGCAAGAGACATTGAATCGTATAGGGGACGACCTTGCTCATCGCTTGCCCCGGTCCGTACGTCATGAACGGACGCGCGATCACGACCGGGAGATGATACAGCTGCTGAAAGAGTCGGCCATACGCACCGGCCACCCACTTCGCGGCCGCATAGGGAGACGTCGGCGTCGCGTCGTGGTCGGGGGTGGCTGGCTCGGTCAACGATCCCGTGAGCACGACCCGCGGTCTTCCGCGCTCCGCTGCGGCGAGCAGCAGATAGACGGTACTGCCAAGCAGGCTGTGGAACGTGGGAAGCACGAGGTCGAGTTGGGGAGAGGCACTCACGTGTCCCGCGAGATGGTAGATCAGGCTCGGCTTGATTTCGTCAAGGAGCGCACGGAACTCCTCGATCGTCGCCAAGTCGCTTCGCCACCACGTGAGGTGCGGCTGCGGGTGCCGCTGCTGGCGGGAGACGCCATGGACGTCCGCACCGTGCGCGGCCAAGGATCGCGTGAGATGCGAGCCAAGAAATCCGCCGGCGCCGGTGACGAGAACGCGGCACTGGTGCAGACCGGCTCTTTCCGGCGTCATGCCTGCTTCGGCTCCGGAATGCTGGGCGCATAGGTCACCTCGCCTGCGCCTTCTGTCCCGTCGCTATAAAGTTCGATGATCTCGTCGGGGAGTCGGGACAGATCTGCCACGCGTAAGAAGTCACGGAGCGACGTGCCGGTGCAGGCGGCGTCGATGTTCGGCGCTCCGCCTCGTGCCCGGACGTCCTCGAGGTGTACCGTTCGAAAGTCGATGCTGAAGCGAGTGCGTCCCGATGTATTTGGCACGGATGAATGCAATTGAGCGGCGGAGAAGAGCGTGACGCTGCCCGGCGGTCCGACGAGCCGCAGTTGCGGGTCGAGCTCGATCGCGACGGTCGGCCGTGGTAATGGTCTCGGGTCTTCCTTCAAGAACTGCGCGGCGGCCGGTCGGTGAAGTTTATTCCACTCATAGTAGTTGTACCGATGCGAGTCGTTCGGCACCCGCTCAGCCCAATACTTCGGATGAAACGCCATGCCGTTGTCAGCCTTCAAGGAATAGATCGGGATCCACCAGTTCACCTGACACATCGGCGCCGAGTACCAGGTGTCGCGGTGCGGATGCCACGCATAGGCGATCCCCGTCGTGAGATAACCATCGCTCGTAGACGTTCGCAGGCGCGGGACATCGAAGTAGGTCGAGTCGGGATCGCACCCCATCTCCACCAAAAGCTGCTGGAGCAGAGCTTTTGACTGCGGATGATTGATGAACGTCGGCTTGAGCCGGCTCAGCCGTGCGGCATATTCCTCGACCGTCAGCTCGTACTGCGCATGCTCGGGATCCACGCCATCAAACGCCTCGATGATGAGCCGATGTGCGAAGTCGCAGAGGGCCAGCGCGGCACGATGCGGCGAATAATAGAAAAGCTGACCGCGAAACAGCTCGGCGCGCCGCACGTCATCCGTCACGGTCGCATCAATAAAGACGGTATTCATGGATCCTCCTCAGCCCGTGGGGCATTCATGGGCGGTGTCACGGGCTTCAGCAGCCCATGTTCCTGTAGGGCAAGGGCCGCCTCATGGACGGCGCCGAATGGCAATCCTGAGCGCCGAGAGATATCCAGCAAAGAGTAACGGCCATCAGAAAGGTTGAGCACCCAGAGAAGCGCCATTTCCTTGGACGCGCCCGACGCGCCGATCGAGCGATAGAGCCCTCGCCGGCCAAGCTGAGGCTCACATTTCGCGTTCATATTCTGATACGCTCGATTCCGCTCAACGGTCTCGATCACGCGAAGGACCATCGAGAACGAGGCCTCAAGCGTGTCGGGTGAGATCAGGTCGAGATTATCGGCCGACGTATGGTACTCGGGAAACTCGCCGTGCGGCGTCCGCATCAAGCAGCCGACCGGCAGGTTGAAGCCCGGCGAGCAGAACTGCCGCTCGTCATACCCATAGGGTGTAAATGGAACGAGGCGGTGCGCGGCACCGGACTCAGCCAACACGTGGCCGACGATCCGATCGATGTCCGCATCCGCCCGGCGGGATTGTTTATAGGTGAAGGGACCGCGATGCCCGAGACAGGCGAGGACCAAGCCGTGGCGAATGCGATCGATGACCGATTCGTTCCGACTCAGCCACGTGATCGATCCGATCGTCCCGGGAATGAACAGAAACCGATAGGAGTAGCGGCGGGTCGCGCGAGCCAGGTGCTGGGCGAGCGCCGGCGCCAGGACCATCCCCGAGACGTTGTCATTCGCCAGCGACGGATGGCAGATGTGGCAGGAGATGAGCATTTCGTCACGCTCCTCCCCCTCGATGACATACTCGCCGTAGGTCAGAGAGCCGGGGAACAAGCGCGAATCGATGTACACCTCGTATTCATCGTCGTTGTTGAACGAGGCGAGCTGCCGTTGCGTCAGACAGAAGCCCCAGGCCTCGGTGTAATAGCTCGTGCGGTAGGGGATCCAGTCCGGATGGTCCGGGAGCGAGAACAGATGCGGCCGCAGTTCCGAGAGTCGCATGCGCCGATGGATCGGTGCGCTGTAGCCGAGGACGTGAAGGTTCGACGCCTGAAAATCCACCAGGCGCCGGCCGGCCGTGTCCTTGATAAAGGCGTCGCGGATGGACCACTCCGGCGGCACGGTCCAGTCGAAGACGCGCGTGCCGCTCGGAACTTCATGGACCGTCAGCGGGACGTATCGCCGGATACGCGCCAATGTCTCCCGCACACCATCGCCGGTCAAGCTTCGACATATCGGATAAAGCTCGGCCGCCAAGGCATAGAGGACCTTCCCGCTCATCAACCCTGCGTCCCGATGCTCGGCGCTCACCGCTTGCCTCCAGGCGGCGCTTGCACCTGCAGATGGGGAATCGGCACGATGAACCGACCACCCCACTCCCCGATCCCGCGCATCTGCTCCATGATTTCGTCCTTGAGATTCCATGGCAACAGAAGGACATACTGCGGCCGTGTCTCATAGATCTTTTCGGGAGCAAGGATCGGAATACGGGTCCCCGGCAAGAAACGTCCCTGTTTGTGCGGGCTGAGATCGACGGTGTAAGCGAGGAACTCCGGACCGATCCCGCAATAATTCAAGAGTGTGTTGCCCTTGGCGGGCGCGCCGTAGCCGACGATCGTGCCGCCCTCCTGTTTCACTTTGATGAGAAATGCGAGCAACTCATACTTGATCCGGCGTACCGCGGGCTCGAAACCTAAATAACCCTCGAGTTGCGTCAGGCCGACCTCTTCCTCCTTTGCCAGCACTTCCCGGATCCGTGGCCCCGCCGTCATACCCGCACCCTCACGCGCCCCATAGATGCGGAGCGAGCCCCCATGAGTCGGCAATTCCTCCACATCGAAGAGCGTCAGGCCGTAGTGCTCGCAAATCCGGGCCACCGAGATCAATGAGAAGTACGAGAGATGCTCATGGTAGATCGTGTCGAATTGGTGCTCGAGCATGAGGCGGAGCACGTGGGGGAATTCCATCGTCACGATCCCCCGAGGCTTCAGCAGCCGCACGATGCCCTCGATGAAGTCTTGAAGGTCCGGTACATGGGCAAGGACGTTGTTGGCGACAATCAGATCGGCGTGACGCCCAGATGCCGCAAGATCCTCCGCTAGTGCCCGGCCGAAGAACCGCGTGATCGTTGGAATCCCTTTGCCGACGGCCGACTCAGCGATATTTACGGCCGGCTCGATCCCGAGCACCGGAATCCCCTGTTCTCGGAAATACTGCAGGAGATAGCCGTCGTTGCTCGCGATCTCGATCACCTGCGAGTCGGCGGTCAGCCCAAAGCGTGTGGTCACCAGATCCGTATACGCCTTGGCATGTTTGAGCCAGGCTGAGGAGTACGAGGAAAAATACGCGTAGGTGCTGAAAATGTGCTCGGGTGTCTCGACGTGCGGCACCTGTACGAGCAGACAGTGATCGCACACATAGACGTGTAAGGGATAGAACGGCTCCATTGCCGCCAGTTGAGCCGTGGTCAAGTAGGAATTGGCGAGGGGCGAGACGCCCAGATCGACAAACGTGTGTTGCAAAGGCGCCCCGCAGAAGCGGCATAGGAAGGTCGGTGCCGCTCGCGACGGCGTTGGGGGTCGAACTGCATCAGGAACGATCATAGAGAACTCCAGGGTCTGACGAGAATCTTTCGGTCGCCTCGCCTCACGGGAAGTGCACGCTGACTGCATACATCCACGTCGGCTTCACGGTTCCGTCCAGCCAAGACTTCCTTTCCGGCAAGTTGACGATGACGGAACGAACGCGAGCAGAGCCGTTCGGATATGCTACTTAGGGCAGAACCTCAGTGAGCGGTATCGGTCGACCCGCCGTATCGGCTGTCCTCAAACGAATTACCGACTAAGGGGGTCGGAGTAAGAAATGGCCCCAGGAATGGCAGGAGGAAGATCAGAACGCCGTCAATGCTCGTCACTTCTTCCGGAAGACGATGTCCCCGAAATAGGCCGTCGCAGCCTCGCCGGTGTTGTCGGTGTCGGTCATGATGGCGACACCCGAGATCATCGGGGGCGCCTTGTGGAAGGCCTGGCGGTAGTCGTCGTAGACATTGCGCGCCTCGCTGCGCCATTCGCCGACGTGCTCGGCGCCGCTTTCCACGACGATCATCATGGCGCGCTCGGTGTAGGGGTTGGGCACGATCGTACCGACCGGTGCACGGCTCTCCCAAATGTAATTGATCGCGGCAATCGGCGGGTATTGTCCATAGGCGAGCCGGGCCAACTCGTACTTCGCCTTGTCGAAGAGGCCGACGTAACTCGGATCGTAGGCAAAGGTGATATAGAGGCGCGCCGGATAGTCGTCCCCGTCCTTGCGGCTCACATCGCTCGCCTTCAGCAGGTTGTCCACTTTCCAACGCCACTGGACGATCGGATACAACTTGGGATCGATTTCGATCTCCCGCGTCAGGCCGGACGACGAGGCCTCACTCACGGCCTTGACCACCACCGCGTCATGATCTCGGATCAGTGCGTACGACGTGTGTCGTTTGATCTTCGGGAACGTCAGCGGCTTCCAGTCCGTCGGCCACGCGCTTCCCGGTCCAGAAGCGGAAAATTTGCCGACCTCCAGAACGTCACCCCCTCCTCCTCCGTACGCGAGCGACAGGGTTCCCAGGATGAGCACGAGTTGAACGAGACGACGAACCATCACTCCATGCCCAAGTCGCCTTCGCCGCCGTCCCTCGCTACCGCGTCCACTCGAACCACTTCCTGAGCCATCGCTTCTTTCCGTCGGTCAGCGTCGTCTTCCGCCAGGCGTTGGCGACCTTCTTCACGGCTTCGGCCTGCGTAGGATAGGGATGGATGGTCCCCGCGATGGTCCTCAATCCCACCCCGGCCTTCATGGCAAGGGTCACTTCACTGATCAAGTCGCCGGCATGCGCCGCGACGATGGTGGCGCCCACGATCCGATCGGTACCATGCTGGACGTGCACGCGGGCAAAGCCTCGGTCCCCGCCATCCAGCACCGCGCGGTCCACCTCGTCGAGCGGAAACGTCACCGTGTCGACTCTGAGGCCGGCCGCGTTGGCCTCGCCTTCATAGAGACCCACATGCGCGATCTCGGGATCGGTGTACGTGCACCAGGGAACGATCAAGGACTTGGTGGACGCCCAGCCGAGGCCGAAGGGATGCGGGAACAACGCATTCTGGATGACGATCTGCGCCATTGCATCGGCGGTATGGGTGAATTTGAACGGAAAGCAGACGTCCCCCGCCGCGAAGATGCTTGGGTTGGTCGTCTGGAGCCGATCGTTCACCTTGACGCCGTTCGTTGAGTCATAGACAACGCCGACAACGTCAAGTCCGAGTTCCTCGACGTTGGGTGCCCGACCGATTGCCACCAAGATCTCATCCACGACCGCTTCTTTGGTGTAGCCGTTCACGGTATACCGGACCAATTTCTCCTGTCCACGTCGCTCGACGGCCGTGATTGTCGATTGGAAGATGAACTCGACGCCGTCGTGTCTCATCTCGGCTTGCACGATGCCGGCGGCATCCGCGTCTTCGCGCGGCAGGATCTGCGCCATCTGTTCGAACACCGTCACGCGACTGCCGAAGCGTGAGAAGGTTTGCGCCATCTCACACCCGATGGGACCGGCGCCGATGACGGCCAATCGCGTAGGTAACTCCGTGAGCCCGAAGAGCGTCTCGTTGGTGAGGTAGCCCGCCTCTTCCAAACCGGGAATACGAGGCGCGGCTGCTCGGGCGCCGGTGCAGATCACGGCTTTCTTGAAGCGAAGCGTTGCTCCGGCGACCTCCACCGCGTCGGGTCCCGTGAATCGCCCCTCGCCAAAAAAGACGTCGGTGCCGAGCGTCGTGAACCTCTGCGCGGAGTCGGTCCGACTGATTCTCGCCCGCAGTGCCCGCATGCGGGCCATTGCCGCGGCAAAATCGTATTTCGTTCCCGGCGGAACATGGACGCCGAACTCCTCCGAACGTCGCACCTTGGCCCAGACCCGTGATGCGGCGATGATCCCTTTTGACGGGACGCAACCCACGTTCAAACAATCCCCGCCCATCAAGTGCTTTTCGATCAGCGCGACGTTCGCGCCGAGCGCGGCACCCACGGCGGCGGTGACGAGCCCCGCTGTGCCGGCCCCGATCACGACCAGATGATACCGATCAGCGGGCTTCGGGTTGGTCCACGTGGGAGGATGGACGTTGTCGACCAGCGCCCGGTTCGGCGCATCGTCCGGCAGCACACGCACCGGCTCTTGATTCAAAGGTGCAGTCATCGTCCCCTCATTGCCGTCGACCTCATGGCCTTCGTTCGGTGACCCGTTTGCAAGCGACGGGCGCCAAGGTCAGCAATCCCAGCAGTGCGAAGGCGCCGAGGACACGCGGGGACGCGATTTCGCTTGACGAGTTGATCGAGCCGAGTTGCCGGCCGGCATTCGCCCACACAAAGCTGCCGGGAAGGCTCCGATCGCAAGTTGCCGCCACGAATGTGCCACGCGGATGCGCTCGAACCTGACCGGGAGGTCGATGTCGATCGCACGCATCTTCGATGGCTCGTTCGTATCATCGTCACGCCATCCTAGCAGGATGTGAAAAAGGGTCGCCAGCTTTCTCTGTTGGCCCACGTAGCGTGACCGGGCTGGTCAGCCCGGTGGCTCCGCATGTGTGCTGTCGGTGAAACACGGATAGTCCAAGCCGCATCGTTCAGGCACAATGCGGGCATGGCAAAAAGGATCTTTCATCCGACCGACTTCTCGCCCGAAAGTCGCGTGGCGTTCGTCCACGCGCTCAAGCTCGCACTGCTGAGCAAAGGGCAGCTCGACATGATGCACGTCGACGCGGACGCACCGGTGAGCGACTGGGACGATTTCCCGCAGGTGCGAGGGACGCTGGAGAGCTGGGGTGTCTTGCCGCCGGGGAGCAGTCGTGCCGATGTGGTTCAACTCGGGCTCGGTGTCGAAAAAATCTTGGCCTTCAAGGAGGACCCCGAAACCTCTCTGCTCCGGCATTTGGACAACCATCCCGCGGACCTCATGGTGCTCGCCACCCACCAGCATAACGGGGTGTACCATTGGCTCGGGCAGGCATTGGCTGAACCGTTGGCTCGCCGGGCCCAGGTGCCAACCCTCTTCCTCCCGGCCGGCAGCCCCGGGTTCATCAGCGAGAAAGACGGCGCGGTCGACCTTCAGCGGATTCTGATTCCCATCGCCCATGATCCGGCCCCGCAGCGCGCCGTCGACCTCACCGTGTGGCTTGGCGAGCTACTCTCGCTGACCGAGCTGACGATCGAGCTGCTGCACGTCGGCCAGCCGGAATCACCCCCGCACGTCGACGCGCCCGATCGAAATGGATGGACGTGGCGATCGCGCAATGGCGAGGGCTCGGTGGTCGAGGAAATCCTTCGTGTGGAAAGAGAACTCCTGCCTGACCTCATCATCATGGCAACCGCCGGCCGCCAAGGGCTGCTCGACGCGATCCAAGGGTCGACGACGGAGCAGGTGCTCCATCAGATTCGTTGTCCGCTGCTCGCCGTGCCGGTCTGATCCTCCTCGTCGCACTGCTTGCAATTGAGATCCGTCCCCACATGGGCGCGACGACCGGCCTCCGTGAGAACCCACGGCCGGCTCGCGAACGGCGGATGGTGCCGCACGTGCTGACCGTGCCCGCACGCCAAGTCCGCCACCCAGTCACCGTGCTCATCCTGATGAAAGCCGACGATGGCCTGTCTCATGATGCCCCACTCTCCTACTCGAGTCGACCGGTCGCTGCAAGCGTTGTTGACAAGAGCCGGCGTAGGCGGGCATAAGCACGTCCGCTACCCGACAAGCCACACACAAAGGTCCCGGTCATGGCGGTGCCTCGTATTCGTCGTATCGACATCTGGGCGGCAGACATTCCGCTCGACCATCCCTTCGTCGTCGCGACCGGACACCGGACCGTGGCTGAGAACGCCTTCGTTCGCATCACAGCCGACGGTGGGGCCGTCGGCTTCGGGGAGATGGCTCCCTTTCCCGAGGTGGGTGGTGAATCACGATCATGCTGCCTGGACACCGCCGCGCGTATCGCTCCTACCCTTCTCGGCCGGCCTCTCCTGGAATATCGCCGCCTCGCACACGAGCTGTTCGAGCTCGCCTCGACCCATCCGGCGGTACGCTGCGCGTTGGAAACGGCGCTCGTGGACGCCGCGTGCCATGCCTTCGGAATCCCGCTTTGGGGCTTGTGGGGCGGCGGCGATGTTCGTGCACGGGACACCGATATCACGCTGCCGATCACGAACGTCGACCGGACGCTGACGCTCGCGCACGATTGGTATGCGCGAGGCTTCCGTCACTTCAAGACGAAGGTCGGCTCCGATCCCGAAGAAGACATTCGCCGGCTCATCGCGCTCACCCGCACATTTCCCGACATCGCCATCATTGCCGACGCCAACCAAGGCTTCACTGAGCAAGACTGCCGCAGGTTCCTGAAAGAGACCCGCGAGGCTGGAGTGACGATTTCGCTGCTCGAGCAGCCGCTTCAGCGAGACGACTTGAACGGACTCGCCGCGCTTCGACGGGACTTCGGTGTCCCGCTCGCCGCAGACGAGTCGGTGCGAACGGTTGAGGACGTGCTGGCCGTGATTCGTGATCAGGCCGCGGACATCATCAATATCAAAATCATGAAGAGCGGCCTGCATCAGGCGCTCGCCATCGCCGCGATCGCCCGAGCCGCCGGACTCAAGCTGATGGCGGGAGGGATGGTCGAAACGCGCGTCGCCATGGGTTGCTCATTCGCCATGGTGCTTGGATTCGGTGGGTTTGACGTACTCGACCTCGACACCCCGCTCCTGCTCGCCGCCGATCCCATCGAGGGGGGATATCGCTACGCCGGTCCCACTATGCATCCATCGGCGGGCCCCGGCTTGGGCTTGGCGATGAAGCCGGCAGCCGTCGTGCAGACCTTCACATGATGTCAGCGGGTCCTCGACGCCAGGAAACGCGAAACCTCGACGCGGGATTCTCTCTGCGACCGATGGGAAGCCGTTGTGACCTATTCTAGTGTCCTGTCTCTGAAGTACGTGGAATAAGTTGTGCATTGGTGGTGTCC
>NZ_CEFZSK010000027.1:0-24950 GCF_979581665.1 Nitrospira sp. Vd2
ACCGGCGGGCCGGCTGGCTCAATCAGCAAGGCCAGCGGCTGTATGTCGTTCACTTTCAAAGCATCGAGGGTCAAAACGGTTACACCAGGATGACGCTTCACGTCTGGGCTCGCCGACCGGTGTTGGCCCTCCGGGCTCTGTGCGAGGAGAAGAAAAGCGAGGAAGAACTTCTTCGGTACGACTGGGCCGCCATCGATTAGTCCTCCCGCAGCGTGTCGCCCCAGGCCTCCTCTGATCGTCGTCGTGTCTTTCTTAAGTGGCGATCGGTATCAGTGAAGGCAACAACACTCCTCTCCAACACTGGCCCTACCCCATTCTGCCCATCTAGTAATACTCAAAGAAAGGTCCTGTCACATCGATATGCGGCGGGCCACCCCCTTGCTGCCTGCGATCCATCTGAAAAGGACCATTCTCTACCAGTAAAACCTGCATGGGGCCCCACGCTTGCTCGATGGTCCGGGACAACGGCACCAGCTCCTGCGTGGGCTCTCTAGAGGTCTACTGTTACAGGCATAACGACTACCGGGGGGCTATTGACACACTCCGTTCCAGGCTCTCTAAAGGTTAAAGGTCATATGAAAATGCGATCACTTCGAGGGGAAGCACTCACCACGACCAGTGCGAATGCCCAGCAGGCCGCAGACCAGTACATGACCGTACAGCAACTGGCGCAACGCCTGCGGGTCACTCCGGACTACCTGTACAGCGACGTGCTCGGTCAACCCGACGGGATACCTGGAATCAGACTAGGGAAAGGGCGCCGTCCTCGGTGGCGCATCCATCCGAGCGATGTCGCGCAGTGGGAACAGCGCCAGCGCAGGTCCTATGATTCGCCGCCGCCGTTAACGGCGGCGGCCAAGAAAGTAGGTTCTGTTCCAAGACAGGTTGACTCCAAGGCCAGCTGATCGAGCCAATTCAGTTGTAGGGGATCCATGGGAAGCAGATCGGGAGGCGGCACGGTCACACGCATCGGGGAGAAGCGGTATCTCATCAAGTGGCACCAGGGCCGTGGCCGGCCAAACATCCGCAAGGTCGTTCATGGCACGCGGGAGACAGCAGACCGTGTGCTCCAGACATTGCGTGAACGCTTCTATGGGGGCCTCAGAGAGCTGACCCAAATCGTCGTTTCTGATTACAAGGCAAATAACTACAAGTCCCTCAAGAATGCAGAACAGCTTCACGCCTTCTGGAACGCTTTCGCGGGGAATATGCTCGCCGAGACAGTGAGTGCAACCGACCTTCGCAATTGGGCAACGGGGTGGCGCGAGAACGGATTGAGTCCGGCGCGTGTCAATAGACGGATGTCCTTCTTGCTTCGCGCGTACCGCTTGGGGCTTGTGGGGAAGCCGCCGCTCGTGACCTCGGTCCCACAGTGGACCAAATTGAAAGAGTCACCTCCGCGCTCTGGCTACCGCTCGTGGCAGGAATTTATGAAGGTCAGAGCCTTGCTGCCGCCGCACACTCGCATCCCTGTCACGATTGAGTATTGGCTGGGGACGCGCGAAGGTGAGACCATGAGTCTCGAATGGCCTCAGGTGTACTTCGATCATCAGAAGCGCAACGTTGAGATCCGGCTTGCGTCAGAGACTACGAAGACGGAAGAAGAACGAGTCGCTTCGATGGGCGGGGATCTTTACGATGTACTCGCCGCGTGGTATAAACACAGTTCCGAACTGCATCCGGATTGCCGGTGGGTCTGTCACCTCAGCGGGAGAAAGCTGGCTTCCATCAAGAGTTCCTGGCGAACGGCCTGCGTCAAAGCTGGACTCGGGCGATTTGAAAATCCCAAGGGGCGTTTGATTGGAAACCGCCGCTATCGTGGGGCATTAATCCACGACTTCCGTCGAACGGCGGTGAGTAACATGGAGGATGCCGGGGTGCCAAGAAAGGTCGCGATGGCAATCAGTGGGCACAAGACCGATTCCGTCTACCGTCGGTACCACATCGTGAAGAGATCTGACCTCATTGAAGCCGGGCGCAGGCTCCTGGAACACCACGAGCGGAAGCACGGTCGCGGTGAACAGTTGGTGAACAGTTCGGAGTCGGAGCGTTCGGCTGACAGGACAAAAAACCCTTAGAATTCCAAGGCGTGGCGGTGTAGCTCAGTTGGTAGAGCAGCGGACTCATAAGCCGCGGGTCGGGGGTTCGATACCCTCCACCGCCACCAATACTCAAGCCTCCCGCCCCTCAGCCATGCCTTAGCTTGAATCTTAGAAATCAGTCTTAGTAGCAGACCACGGATTCAACTCGAAGACAGTACAACTCGTGTGCCAGTCTGCACAGGTCCCGAGACAGCATTGGCCCGGACTGTCCCACCTCAAATTCGTAGCGCTCCGTGCCACGGGATCACAGAGATTGCTGATGAATAAATGATGCGTGATCAAGAGATGGGGGATGCCGTACGAGACTGCCTGAATCGGCAAGTATCTAAACGCTAAGGGCGAGGGCCTTGGCCGGAGCCAATTAGAACGGTGAATCGCGGTTACTTGGCTGTCTGCTTCGGAGCCTGGCTGCCGGATGCCTTCATCGTGCCGTTTGGATGATGTTTCTCACAATAATACGCGCCGGTTGATTTCAACTGAGTAATTCCCTTGGTCGCCATACAGCCATAGACGCAACACGGTGTCATAGAGCCCTCCTTGATAGCGCTTAAGTATATCAGGGGAATAGAACGCGCGCTATTTTTCGGCTTATTTTTTTCCCGCTACAACGACGGAGACACGAAACTCTGTCGAACGGCCCCACCCGACGACAAGTAGTGGCGTACCGGCCTATAGGATGAGCATCGAATGGCGAACTCGAAGGAAACGATCTCCAGATCAGATGCTTCAGCGGAAAAAATGCAAACTGTAGTATCGGACAATCGAGAGAAGCTCGGCAGGAGCTAATGAAAGCAACGATCGGAATCGTGATCGTACGCGTCATGGTCAGTCTCGTCTTGGGTGCACTTGCCCAGACGACAACGAGCAATGGTAAACGCGGTCAAGTCATGTAGGATCTGCTTTGCTTGCGATGTCACGGCGAGAGTCTTGATGGAAGAGGACCGGATGTACAGCGGCTGAGTACCGCGCCCCCGATCGCCGCGCGCTCACTTCGCGTATCAAGAGCGATTGGGAACTGCTTGTGATCATCGCGCACGGCATGATAGCTCACGCCGATGCACGGATCTCGCGACCAGTTGAGCGAGCAAGACGTGCGCCCTGTCTTGTCGTATCTCAGACATCTCGCTCCCTTCAAACCAATTACCTGAGGACCTCCGGGCTCGTGGAGGAGGCGAGCGAGATTGCCTCCTCCACCATCGGCTCACCTTAACCGCAACATCCCGCCGTCCACTGCTGGCGAGACATGAATGCCGGCAAGCAATTGGGACAGAGGTCGACCGTCGATGAGGTGTCATGATCCAATAGCCGGACGCGGCGAAATGAAATATTGCCGCAATCCGAACACGCACCCGCATTCATGCTGTGAGATCTAGACCGTACGGGCTGCATTGCCGATCCTCCTATTTTCCCGGAATCGTCGCGCCGATTCCCTACCCCAGAATGCATTGAACCGCCGCCACAACCATGGTTCACGGCGTCTCTCAGTCGCTCCCTGGACCATCGCCAATTGCTGTTGGAGATACTGAAGATGGCTGGTCAACCGCTCTACCGTGCGTTGCAGATCGATCAGTCGCTCGCCCAGTACTTGATGTGAGACAGACGACATGGCCTTCCCTCCTTATTGGTCACAGTGCCTAATGACCCCGATCAGGATTCCCTCGATCTGAAACTCGTCATCCGGCTTCACCACGATCGGCTGCATCGTCGCGTTCGCCGGATGAAGTTCAATATGGTGCGCCCGTTGATAGTATTTTTTGATCGTCGTTTCTCCATTGACAGACGCGACGATCGTTTGCCCATTGCGCGCCGCGGTCTGCTTCTGAACAACGACCAGATCGCCAGGCAGAATGCCCTCCTCGATCATTGAGTCCCCTTTGATGCGAAGAGCAAAGACGTTTCCCTTCCGGACCATTGACGGGGGAATTTCGACCGACTCGGCTTGCGGCACCGGCTCGATCGGACGGCCAGCCGCCACAACACCGAGCATCGGCACAACAGGCGTAGACAGTAGCTGCTTGATGACGACGTCCACGATCGGCGGAATCCGACGCGTGCCTAATTCGTAGCGGGTCACCGTCATCCGAGTGCTGCCGAGTTTTCTCGCAAGCTCTTCCTGTGTCAGACCCAATTCTTTCCTGGCACTTCGTAGCTCCGCTGGCGTCATGTATCCATTGGTAACATATCGCTCGAAGCAATGTCAACTCCAATTGTTTAATTAGTTTGTTGACATTCTTTTGAAGTTTCCCTATTATTCCGACATACATCATAGACGATGTAGGAATTACGACCGGCTATGGCGATCATGCTGCTTATCTCATTCATTTTCACAACGTTGATGTTCCCCCTCTACGCGCACAGCTTTGATTGGGTGCCATCGGATGAGGAGATTCAAAAATATCGCAAGAGCTGGAACCCATTTTCCCATGGTCCGATCCTTCTTCAATCCGTCGACATCCAGCCCCAGGGCCAGATGTCGATTCGCCCGTTTCTTTTCTCTCAAATTGGAGAACACAGCTACGGCAACCGGCTCACGTTGCCCACTGAACGAAAAGATGGCCCGGTCCATCTCTACGCTCTCGCGCCATCCATCAATGGGACGTATGGACTGACAAATCATGTGGAGTTGGGCGTTGCGGCTTCCCTCAACGCCTTTTGGGCGAGAGATTCAGCCGCCTTCAATCAACACAAAGGCGGTCCCGTCACGACCAATACGGGGCTCGGTGATACCTCCTTGATCGTGAAATATCGGCCCATCATCCAAGATCCCGGCGGATGGCGCCCGTCGATCACCATGTTCAACCAACTCGTGCTGCCGACCAGCCGATGGGCCGGCACGGAAAAGCCGCCCGGCGGGTTTTCCCCGATCGGCCGCTTACCGAACACACGATTCGGTGAATTAGGATTCACCGAGGGCATCATGTTTCGCAAAAACCTCCAACCCATTCGCATCAACGGCGCCGTCTTCTATACCTACGCGGCGCCAGGCAGCCAAAACGGTCTGACGACCTATACAGGGGATGTCGTGAACACCCGCCTGATCATCGAGCACTTTTTGAACGACACGCGAGGCTTCGCCTACAACCTCGAATTCGTCACCCTGCACGGGCTCACGTGGCGAGCAGACGGACACTCGATCAATGCCGGGCAAAAGAGCGGGTTCACGACGATCGGGGTCGAACCGGCCATTCAGTACCGATTCACCGAGTCGATCGTGGCCGCAGCCGGCGTGCTCTTTACCGTCGCCGGGCAGAACTCCATCGATTCGATTTATCCAAACTTCTCGTTCTTCTGGTATTGGAACCAGGGCAAGAAAGTCATCATGCGATGAGGACTCATCAGGAGGAGCTATGAAAGTATCGGCATCGGGACCGGGATCTCACCAGGATCTTGGACCGGCGATTCTCGAAGCCATCGAGGGAATTCGTTACGGATCAGTGGAAATCATCATCCACGATTCGCGCATCGTCCAAATCGAACGAAAGGAAAAGCTGCGCGTCGAGACGCTTTTGCGCACCTCGTAACTTGCAATCGCTCCTGACCAGATCACTGGAAGGACACACGACTTTGCATTCTCCGCAGGGCTGACCGGACCACCGGAGGTTCCCATGCAAGTTGCTGGATGCCTATGTGTCGTCCTGGCATATCCCCTGGGCGACGATCCAAGTCGGTCAACAGACGGTATGGTTCAACCGCGCGCTCATCACGCCGATTGCCACGTCGGCTTTTGCCGACAACATGATCGTGCAAAACGCGTTCGCGGCGAACCTCGTCAATCGTCGCGATATCGGCATCAACATTCTGAGCGACGAGGACCGGTATCGCTTCAACTATGCGATCGGCGTCTACAACGGAACCGGCACGAACCTCACGCATGAAGGCACGGCGGTGAGCCAGGCGCTTCCGAACAATTCGAGCATTCCATCCAGCTTGCGGCGAACCTACAATTACGACACACGTTTCATGACCGGCGAGCTCATGTATACGATCCGACTGCTCTACAAACTCGCCGGCAACCCGGGTTACGGCCAAGGCGACATCCTCAACTCGCGGACGCCGCAAGTGGCGATCGGTGCCGGCTACGCCTACAACCCCGCCCAAAACTATTTAAGTTCCATCCGCTCCGACATCGTTGATCGGGTGTCTCGACAAAACGTGGCGAGGAATTTCAACGGGCGGCTCCTCGGCGGCGGCATCTATGATTTTCAAACGTACGAGGTGGATTTCATCGCGAAGTATCAAGGCTGGTCATTCCAGGCGGAAGGCTACTATCGTCATCAACGCGTGCGGAACCACGACAGCGAGACCATCGCCTTCGACCCGACGACGCAGCCGTTCGGCCCTCAGGTGAATTTGGGCCAAGCATGGGGGTGGTACGTGCAGGTCGGGAAATACATCATCCCGCGCAAACTGGAGATTGCCTCCCGCTACGGTGTGTTCGATCCCTCCACGCTCCAGACACACGACCGTGTCAAAGAGTTCGGCGTGGCCCTCAACTATAGCTTCGATGGCACGTACAACAATCGCCTCGTCATCGATTACAGCAATATCACGATGGGCAGCGGCGGTGGCGCGCCGGATCGTGCACCGTGGGAAAGCCTTCCCGGATTCGGACGCGATCTCGTCGAGAATCGCATCAACGTTCAGTATCAGTTTTACTTCTAGCCGATTCGATCAAGGAGCATGTCATGAGTCGATCTCATTCGTCCCTCAGTGTCACGGCATTCGTGATACTCGCCTTGGCACTGTTCGCGGTGCCGTCGCACGCCGAGCCGATCACCCTCACCGTTGCCGCTGCGAACAGCTTGAAAGATGCGCTGCGAGGGGTGGTCCCGACCTTCGAGAAAGAGCATCCAAATATTCAAGTCCGCATTGTCTGGGGACCATCGCAGACCTTGCGGGATCAGATTGCGCAAGGCGCGCCGGTTGATGTCTTCCTGCCTTCGTCGTTGGAGGAAATCGAGCAACTTGAAAAGAAAGGATTGACGCTACCCGGCACGAAAGCGGTGTACGCCGAGACCGCACTCGTGCTGATCACCCAGGAAGCCCTGCCGACCCGAGTGTCGTCTCTCCGGCAACTGACCGATCCGGAGGTTCGCCGCATTGCGGTCGGGGCCCCCAAGACGTCCTCGGTTGGCAAATTTGCACGGGAGTCGCTCAAGACGCTCAAGCTTTCTGAACCGCTCCAATCCCGCTTGGTGTACGCCGAACATTCCGGAGCCGTGCTGGACCTCGTCGCGTCCGGCGAGGCCGAAGTCGGCCTCGTGTATCGCACCGACGCGATCCGCCAGCGCAAGGTTCAAATCTTGACGGAGGTCCCACCCGGGGCCCATGCGCCGATCGTTTACGGGCTCGCAACCGTCTGGACCTCCACCCACCCGTCGGCCGCGAAAGAGTTTCGCGACTTCATTACCTCGCCCCGTATCCAAGAGGTCCTACAGACGTTTGGATTCGGTCGGCCATCGCACGATCCGCACACCGCGCAACGATAGGAGGATGAGCCACATGGTGCTCGTATATTTTTCGAGAATGGTTCCCGTCACAGTCAGACGTATCGCCATGGCACCGGTCGCCTTCATCGCGATCGCAGGCTGCGCGGGAAAGCCGGCGACAACGACCACGACCATTGCCGAAGAGGGATTCAACATCGTCCGCGTGGAATCGAACCCGGAGGCCAAACAGGCGAGCACACAGCCTCTCTCTCTCGCACCGACTGAAGTCGCCACGATTCTCAGAGGACTCCGCGCCTGGGAGCAGCGAAACATCCTTCATCGTCTGGTGTCGGGTGACGCGCCTCGCACACGGGCATTTCGCGACGATGAAATTACTTTTCTCGCGCCCGCCATTGCGCGGGCCTTGGCGCAGGCAGGGCCGTTCGACCGCGTCTACTTTCACTTAAGCCACGCCACCGAAAGCGGAGAGGAAGAAACGACGACCGGCTGGCTGTACGTGCGCGATCCGTTGCTGTACCTCGTGCTGAGTGAAGTGCACGACCGTCATGCACCGGGACCCGATATCAGCCGATACGACCGGAGAATGCCCGATATTCCTGCACAATCCGGCTCCTTCAACGTGACGTTCGAGCCGGAGCAGTATCTGGACAAGGTTATCTCGAAGGGCGGGCTCTTGAGCGCCGATCAACGGGAAGAATTGAGGATCCGGTATCGCGACGTGTTACCCGAGGTGCCACCGCACCCGCTCGGGAACGCGAACAAGGAGTGAATCGAATTCCAGGAGTGCCAGTTCGTATGGTGATGTCATGACAATGCGATCGATCATCGTGCTCATGGCGGCCCTGCTTCTGTTCGGCACGACGGGGGTTGCACAGGGTGCCGAAAGCCGGCACGTGCTCCTTGCCGCCTATAGCGTCCCCAAAGAGGTGTATGAAAAGAGAATCATTCCGGCATTCGAGCGAGACTGGAAACAACGCACGGGCGAAACCATTCGGATCTCCGCATCCTTTGCCGCCTCCGGTGCGCAAGCCCGAGCCATTCTCGGAGGACTCGAAGCGGATGTTGCGGCGCTTTCGCTCGAAAACGATCTGCAACAGTTGGTGAAAGGCGGCCTGGTGGGGCCCGACTGGAAGAAGGCG
Organism: Nitrospira sp. Vd2; assembly: GCF_979581665.1. Classification (NCBI taxonomy): domain Bacteria; kingdom Pseudomonadati; phylum Nitrospirota; class Nitrospiria; order Nitrospirales; family Nitrospiraceae; genus Nitrospira; species Nitrospira sp. Vd2. The sequence continues at coordinate 8,692 of NZ_CEFZSK010000027.1, forward strand.
CCGCACAACGGCATCGTGACGACCTCGGTCGTCGTCATCGGCGTCCGCAACGGCAACCCGAAACAGATCCACGGATGGTTGGATCTCACGCGACCCGGCGTAGACGTCTTGTATCCCAGCCCGAAGACATCGGGCGGCGCCATGTGGGATATCGCGGCGATCTATGGCGCTGGACTGAAACTGGCGCGAACCCAAGGCCTCTCGAACGACGCCGCCGAGGCATTTGCCGCGAGATTGGTCAAGGACGTGCAACGGAACGTGAAGGTCATGGACAAGAGCGGACGGGAGTCGGTCACCACGTTCGAACGGGGAATCGGCGATGCCATCGTCACCTATGAAAACGAGCTCATCCCACGTGTCAAGGAAGGCCGGCCATACGAGATCTTCGTGCCCGCTCAGACGATTCTGGTCGAGAACCCGGTCGCCGTCGTCGATCGGCACGCCGACCGGCATCAGGTGCGCGATGTCGCGGAGGCGTTCGTCTCGTTTCTCTTCACCGAGCAGGCGCAGCGCGCGTTTGCGGATTTCGGGTTCCGCCCAGTCCATCTCGCAGCGGCCGGGACGGTGACCGCGTTCGTTCGTCCTCCCGACCTGTTTACTCTGTCCGATCTTGGAGGATGGGACCGTGTCTTTGAGTCGTTGTTCAGCCCTCGGGGTCTCTGGACAGCGGCCGTGGAAGATCTCGCGCGCAATCGATGACGATGGCTCGTCCTCATACCGATGCCAAGAGAACCGATCCACCGATGACGAGCCATCGCTCCCCTCGACTGCTCAGCGTGCCCGACCCACACGCGTTGGCGCTCTCCGTCCGAGCGAGTTGTTTCGTGGTGGAAGATGCCGCCTCCAAGGCGGTGGTCTCCCAAGCCGAAAGGATCGCCGCGAGCGACGCCACGGCTCTCATCGGCCGCTGGTTCATCGTTTTCTCGAAATCTACGGTGCTCGCCTCGGATTCGAGCATGTGACGCTGTCGCCAAGCGCCGAGGACGGATTGCTCCGCTATCCATGGCCCGGAAACATCCGTGAACTGGAAAACGTCATTCACCATGCGCTGCTGGTCTGCCGCGACACAGTCGTCCGCCGCGAGGACCTCCAACTGGCTCGACCGCACGTTGATCGAAGCACAGGATCGCCCACGACATCAGATGTCTCGGAACAGTTGCACGATGTGCTCGTGAAGCTGTTTGAGGAAACCCGTCCGGATCTGTATCAACACATTGATGCCGCGATCATTCGCTCGGCCTTTCACTATTGCGAGCGCAACCAAGTCCGGACCGCGCGCCTCCTGGGCATCAGCCGGAACATCATACGAGATCGACTCGCGCGGTACGGATTGCTGAAGAGCGCTACATGACCCAAGGCCCGCGGCGTGAAGGTTGCGGATGTCTCGGAAGCGGGTTCTCACATCGGTTCTTCGGATGTCCCCCTGCGTGCAAACCTCGTCGCTCTGATCCTTGCGACACGGTGCTCTTCGGCTCGCGTCTGTTCGTTTCGCAACGCCATGTACGTAATGGCGAGCCGGCACGCCCCACACGACCAATAGCCGCCGTTTGAAACGAGGTTGTCGCCATGGCAGCGTGGGCATGGACAGTGTTTCATGCCTGAACCGCAACCTCTCGCCCTTGGTAGGCTCGGAGCACCTCGGCCAACACCCCTTTGCTCCAGTCATTCGCGCTGTGGGCAACGTATAAGCGGAAGAACCCATCTGGATCGATAAAAAACGTTTGGCACCGGCTTGGGGGTAAAATGATCGGGCCGCCATACAAACGTTGAAGACGGCCGAGTGGGTCAGCAATCGTCGTGAAGCTCGCACCATCGAGATATGTAAGCTCAAGGGTCTGTAAGGACTTGGTCCCCGTCGGCGTGACGAGCAGAACTGCGCCCGCCTCTTCCAATGCTTTCCCTTGATGATCCAAGACCGTGGCTTCGCTCAAGCCAAGGCGCGACACGAAGCACAGCGCGACCCACTTCCCGTTGAATCGGTCTGGGTCCAGATAGACCAGTTCTTGGTCGATGATCGCCGGGATCCGAAATGGAAGCGCCTTTTCACCAATTCCAATCATGAGCCCCCTCATGCGGTTCGGCTCCATCGCGAGCATCCGTCCTGGCGGCGGGAGCGGCGGAGGTCAGAGAAATCAAATAATCCCTACCTTGCGATCGCTGAATCGTGACAGTGCCGGCTCGACTCAACCGATCAACGGCGAGAAACACCATCGGCCAATTCACGTGTGGCAGCAGCTGGCCGAGATAATCCAGGGTTTGCGGACCGTGCTCCCGTAGCAACCGGAGAATGGCTTCATCGACAGACGATTGTGCGTGGATTACACCGTCCACTATGGCATCAGCTATCATCTTGATCCTCCTTTACCGTGATCAATCACCCCTCGCATGCCGGCCGGGCCCAACGAAGCAGCATGGTGGGCCGTGGCTATCCAACGGCCCACCATGCTTCGAGTGCACATCGACACTCTACGTGCTGGTCCTACGCGCGTGCCCCGGCCAATCGCCGTGGACCGATGAGGACCTCGAACAGCTCGTTGAAATCAGCCTCCGCCGTCTTCACGAACACGCCGTAGCGACCCCCGACGGCAATCGTGAGTTCGCCGCCGGAATACGCCCATCCCTGTTCGGGAATCCAATTGAACCCGCTGAGCTTGGTATGCGCCGCCGCTAGCGCTCCCAGCAACTGGCTCACGGCCGCCGCAAATTGAGCGGTGAGGTCTGCGACATCCTCGGGCAGGCGGTTATCTTGTCCGAGGAACTCGATCAGTTTGCCGTCGACGGAAAACTCGCCTGCGGCAACGGCACCCTTGACCCTGAGCAGTTCGTTCAACGATTTGGCCATTGTTCTCTCCTTTGATGAGGTGAATTGTTACCGTCACCGTCGTCACGGTGCAGAACAGGTGCCATGCGATTTTCGCGGGATTCCAATGATTCGCTGATAGATCGTGCTGCGTGGCGTGCAATAGATGCGGGAGAGATGCTTCTAGAGCAACAGTTGGAAGCGGCCCGACGGAATGACCGGAGGCAAGAAAGTAAGGCGGAAGGACGAAGGACCGGGCGCCGCTATCTCGACTCGCGCGGCACGAGATGCACGGCGCCCGTTTTGACGAGGGCGACCACGGCCGTTCCGACCGCAAGGTGCAAATCGTCTTGAGCGGCCCGTGTCACGATGGCCGAGAGGGCAAACCCGCAATCGAGATCGACGCGCACCAACGCACCCAGGGTCGTGAGCGCTCGGACGGTCCCCGTGATGCGGTTGCGCGCGCTGCTGGAGCCGCTTCCGACCGGCTCCAACACCACGTCCTCGGCCCTGATGCAGACGAAGACCTCCGCCGTCGCAATCGCCGGCGGCAGCGCCGTGAGCTTGACGCCACCGGCTTCGACCGTCACCAGGCCATCCGACGATGCGGCGATTCTCCCCGGGATCACCATCTCCATTCCGACGATCTTGGCGACCTCCAAGTTTTGCGGCAAGTTGAACACGTCTTGTGGTGTGCCGATCTGAAGCACGCGTCCGTCCTGGATCACGACCATCCGATCCCCAAGAGCCAAGGCCTCCTCCCAATCATGCGTCACGAGCACGGCAGGAATTCCCGACCGTCGTAGGACCTGACGTAACTCCCCGCGAAGCGCCACGCGGGTCGGGGCATCGAGCGCTGAGAGCGGCTCATCGAGCAGCAGTAGACGAGGATGACGGGCCAGCGCACGGGCCAGCGCCACGCGTTGCTGTTGCCCACCGGAGAGCTTGGACGGCTTTGCCTCCTCCAATCCCTCCAGGTCGAGGAGTTCGACGACCGCGCCGATCCTCGCGTGTCGTTCTGGGCGCGACAAGCGATGCAGGCCGAACGCAATATTGCCGGCGACCGTGTAGTTCGGAAACAGGGCATAGTCCTGAAACATATATCCAATGTCCCGATCCTGTGTCGGCAGGCACACCCGCGCCATGGAATCGAACCAGACCGAGGAGCCAAATGAAATGGTGCCGCGATCCGGCCTGTCGAGGCCGGCGAGACATCGTAGGACCGTGGTCTTGCCTGAGCCCGATGGCCCGAACAAGATAAGGACAGGCGGCGGATCGAGCGGGATCGAGAACTGCACATCGAGGTGAAAGCGCGCGGACACGCGCTTCTCGATGTCAATTGTTACTTCTGTGGCCATGCGGCCCACACCCTTCGATTGACGGCATAGATGACGAGGAGCACGGTGTAGGAGACGGCGAGAAGAAATAACGCCGTCTTCGCGGCGGCTTCGTAATTCAGGGCTTGCACCTCATCGTAGATGTCGATCGACACCGTCCGCGTCACGCCATCGATATTGCCGCCGACCATGAGCACCACGCCGAATTCTCCCAACGTATGAGCGAAGCTCAAGACGACGCCCGTCACCACGCCGGCGGCCGCGATCGGCACGATCAACGTGGCGAATGTCCGTAATCGCGAGACGCCGAGCGTCCACGCCGCTTCGATCAGTCGCCGATCGATCTGATCGAACGCCGTCACAAAGGGCTGAACGGCAAACGGCAGGCTGTAGAGCACCGAGGCAAGGAGGAGTCCTTCAAAGGTGAAGGGCAACGGATGTCCGATGAGATCGGCGTACAGCCGGCCGAAGGGACTGCGCGGCCCGATCGCGACGAGAATATAAAAGCCCAGCACGGTCGGCGGCAGCACCAACGGCAGTGCCACCACCGATTCGAGCAAGAATTTCCACCGCCACGTCGAGAAACTCAACCAGTACGCGAGCGGAAGGCCGACGATCAGCAGAATCAGCGCCGTCAACGCCGCGAGCTGAAACGTAATGCCGACCGCCGTCCAATTCATGCAGCCGCTCGACCTCCGCCGCCTACCGGCTGCCGATCCTAGGGTCAGGATGGCCGAAAATGCAACTCGCCTACTTGCCGATCATGACCTCGGTGGCCTTGACGGCGACGGTCACGGGATCGTTGACTTTCAGCCCCATGCCTTTCACCGATCCCTCCGTAATCGCCGCGATGAATTCGAGGTTCCCGACCTTGACGGCGACTTCAGCCATCGCCTGGCCCTCCGTGATCCGCGTGACGGTTCCCTGGAATTGATTGCGAGCACTGAGTTTCATGGCTACCTCCGTGGTGAAATGAATGGAATGCTGCTGCCCGTTGCCTTCGCACCGTTCCTCGTCATCGCGATTGGCAACGGAACTGAAATGCCCATCGCCGCGTCACCTCATCTTCCGTCCCTTCAAGGCTGGAGACGGCCGCCTCCCCTCTCGTTTCGCCCTCTTTGACGATTGTGTAGCCCTGCGGACATGTCTTCCTCATGATGTCGATCGCGTCCTTGCGATATGTGGACAACGTCGGCCCGCCGCGATCTTCTTTGTAGATGAACGTCACAACCCCGCCGTTGTCAGTCTCGCGTACCAGCGTAGCACCTTGCGAACAGCCGACGAGCGGGACCATCAGCAGAAAGAGAAGTCGGAGCAGGCGGCGAGTCATCATTCCGGAAGCACAAATCCGTATCGCTGCATGATCGTGCGGCCGGCCTGTCCTTTGAGAAACTCCAGAAACGCCTTCGCCTGCTCGTGACGTTTGGAATGCGCGAGGATGACCGCGCCTTGCTCGATCGGGGGATGCGCCTCAGCCGGCACTTCCCAATACTTCCCCACCGCTTTCATCGTGGGCGCGAGCGCCAGTGACAGGGCAATGATCCCGGCATCAGACGCGCCGGATTCCGCGAACTGCGCCGCTTGCGAGATGTTCTCGCCCAACACGAGCTTGTCCTTCATCCGGTCGTACAGGTTGAAGTGCTCAAGGGCCGCGATCGCGGCGCGGCCGTAGGGCGCGTGCTTGGGATTCGCGATCGAGACCTTGCGGACCGACGAGTCGGTCAGCGCGTCCAGGCCTTTTTGGACCGGAAGCGTCGATCGATTCGGGACCCAGAGGACAATCCGACCCACGGCGTATTTATACAGCGAGTCCTTCAGCGCATGACCGCTCTCGATCAACTTCTGCGGATAGCGGATGTCGGCCGAAAAATACAAATCGAACGGCGCGCCATTTTCGATCTGCGAGTAAAAGTTGCCGGACGAGCCGAGGGACAATTTCACATGATGCCCCGTTTTCTTTTCGAACTCCCCGACCAGCTCTTTGAACGAAAAATTGAGATCGGACGCGGCCGCGATGCTCAGTTCTTCGCTAAATGCCTGGAGCGGCACTAATAAGGTTGTCAAGAATATTGCCGCGCGGAGCAGTCCGCCGATCGCCGGCATCACACTCTGAGTCGTCATGAGATCACCTTGCCTCTTCTTCTACTGAAGCCCTCACCGATCGTCTGTCAGTGTGGAAGTCGATTGACCATCGCGATTTCGCCCCTACTCAATCGCAGAGATCAAGCGAGGACGCAAAGGCCCAGCCGGATAGGGCCGTCGCAATACGACATCCCTGGGATCAATGTGGATCCGGACGACATCCCACACGCGAGGCGCTCGGTCGAGGCCAATCACTCTTGTCGTCGACTTCAGCGTTGTTCCTTCCCCAAGGACTTTCACCGTGATGATCGAGTCAGCCGCTACCGTTTGCACCAACACGATCCGCCCCTCCCACTGGTTCCACCGATCGTTCACCATACACTGTCCCGGCACCGACAAGATAATGGCAGGAGGAGCAATCTTGGCGATCACCTCCTCACCCACGCGCCAGGTCTGTTGATGAGTGGGATTCGATCGCGATCGCGCCTTCAGGACGCCGCCATCCCTCAGTTGCACGCGATAGCCGGTATGCGTCAATCCGTGGTGAACCGAGAGCACAGTGCCTCTCACCACGTTCCATGGCACCGCTGTAGCTTGAACCTCTATTAAGGCGTATCGGCGGGCCTCCCGGTTTGGGTCTTTCTCTGAGTCCAGGGAAGAAAGCATGGCAAGCGTCTCCCTTTGAGTTAAACTGAGACAACCACGGCGTCAAAAGAAAATCTGATACTGAATCCGGATGACATTTTCGATCAACGTCCCGGCGTTCACGTCCAGCGGGACGCAGCCGGATGGGAAGGTCGCCGGGCACGGCACTGCATTCTGGTTCCCGCCGGTACTTGGCAACGGGTTACTTCGGCCGGGAGCAAAGCCACCCATCCCCATCGCCACATTACTGTACGTGATCATGATCTGATGGTCATACGTGTCGTTGAGATACCAGTTCAATGACACGTCGACCTCCTTGATTAAGTCTCCCCCTGAATGCGTATCGGGATCCCACCAGGCATAGCGCGCCGCGACTTCCAATTTTCTCGGGATAAGGTAATAGCCGGACTGCGCATACCAACCCGTCGCATTGCCGAGAAGGCCGGGTGCGCGAACGGTACACGGGCCACCATTTCCAGCCGTCTGCATGCAGGGCAAGCCTTTATCATGTCGAATGATGTTCCGGAACCAGTACTCGGCCTGGAACGAAAAGCCGCGATACTTGAACGCGTAGTCCAACGTCCAGGTTGAAAAATCGACGACGCCCCACCCGAGAATCCGGCCATTGCCAAATGTCGCGAGCTGCCGTCGGAAATTCAAATTCGCCAAATCGATCCCGACAAACGCGTTATCGGTGTTCGTGTTGATCGATGGATTGTAGGCATACGCACCTCCGACGACCATCTGCGGCGTTTCGGAATACGCAAGGTCCCCTTCTCCATAGCCGGCGCGACCCATGATGTTCCACTGCAGCCGCGCCACATACATCAACTGATCGACGTTCGTACGAAAATTCGCGTTGATGTTCCGCTGGCTCGTCGGACAGCTTGCGGGCGAAGGAAACGGATTGCCGCTCGTTTGGCCGCCGGGGCAATCGATGGTCGGCTCTTCACTGCTGAACGAGCCAAATCGATTGAAGTTCGGCCCCGCGCCGTTGAAGACGCCGAAGTAGTAGTTGATCGGGTAAATCTCCTCGTCGTTCATAACCGTGATACCGATATCGCGGCGATTCAATCCACTCGCTGTGAACGCATCCATCGCAAGCGCCCGCTCCGCGAACTGCATCGAAGCCGTTGAGTTGATCTGCGAGCGGTTGAAGTAGACCTTATACTGCCCGAGCTGGATGTTCAGCCATGGAATATGAGTGCTGGTTAAGTTCGCATCGAGCACCGACACCGACCCAGGGTTCTGCGCATTCTCCGCCGTCTCACCGGCCAACTGGATGTAATATTTCAAATCTGGATTGAAGAGGTGGCCCATAAAATAGAGACGGACGCGACGCAAGTTAAACGAGGAACCTTCGTCGATCGACCGATTCGACCGATAGTCGCCGAAGACGCCCAAGAGTTCTGGAAAGTTTTTGGAGTCGCCCGAGTTCCGCCATGCGTCGTTTCGAAAGCGTTCGGTAAACCGAACCTGGACGCGTGCACGGATCTTCAGAAAAAAGGCATTATCGTTCATTGAAAAGTTAAACCCACGGTCGTACCACGCTCTGAAGGGCGACTGGGTCAAGTACGCCCGTTCTTCCGATTCCTTGATGGCATTGTCGTACTCCTCTTGCGTAATGAGACCGTTTTGAAGGGAGCGGTCTAACAACAATTTCATCGAGGGGTCCATGTTCTCGATAAACACGTACCTCCCATCCTTCTCCACGAGACGGCCTGACTCAACCGCCTCCGCCGGCACGGCGAGCAGGAAGGCGGCCAGCACAACGGCCGTGCATCCAGTGCCAAGCCGCTTCGCCCAACACTGCCCCCTCTTTCTCCATCGCACAGCAATCATGAATCCTCCTTTATCGATATCGTCATGATTCACTCGTTCCATCTTCATGAGACGGCGTTACGGCGACCCGGCGGCCTTGAGGAAGGCCCGAGCATCCACGCCGCGTTTGCCGATGGCGGGATCGACGACCCAAAAGCGACCCGGCTCGAAGTACAGGAGGTAGGAAGCGGGCGCCTTATTGGTCAGCGGAAAGTTGTAGTCGTATTGATCGATCTTCCTGACGGGCAGCAGGGTGTGGAAATACTCGACCTCGAGATGGAAGAAGGGATCACGGAAGACCAGCCAGCCCGCCGTCGTATCACGGTCGTAATTGGGATTCGGCCCGGGCGCGAGCAGCGTGAAATGGACCCGCTCATCTGGACCGGCCTTCGCGAAGGCCTCAGTCAAAGCCGGCGCGAGCGCTTCCAGTTCATCCAGTCGGAAGATCTTCTTCGGCGGAACATCTTCGGAGAACCATTGCAGTGGAACGGACTTCTGCTCGCGGATCGAAAATCCAGCCAGGAGCGCTTTCAGCTCATCCGGTTTGAATGAGACGGGATGCGTGTACCCCTTGTGTTCGACCTCGCGCTGAATGATCACGACCACGCGCTTGTCTTCCTGAATCACCTGCGTCGTGTAGGGAAGACGCGCGCACGCGCTGAGAAGCAAACAAACGGCGGCAAGTCCGCCTAAAAGGCGCGAAGCCACGAAGGTCGATGTCCGAGCTCGGGCTGCCTGCATTCGGTCCTCCTGTCTGGATCGCCTGGACGCTGCGATGGCGTCTCTTGTTATGGATGTCATTACTGTAAAGTATACTTTCTCTTGCCGCAGCCGGGACCCCCATTGTGAGTCGTGAACTCATAACGACCTTAGCGGGAGCGTGAGGCTTGAGGGGGAGGCTCGGCCGCCGATCCGTAGCCTAATGGCCGTAGCGCGGCCCGGGCGGTCTCGGTCTGAGTGAAGTCGAGGAACTGTTGGCAGAGAGGACGATTGGGACAAAACCGCTCCATCGCAATGGAGTACACAATGGGGCGATGAAGCTTTTCGGTGGACGCCGCCACGACTCGGACACGACGCGCTTCGCGCACGGCGTCTGACCCGAAAACGATCCCCGCGTCCGCGCCTCCATTCATGACGTGGTCGACCACGCCTTTGGCGTCATGCGCCACGTCGAGTCGATCACGGATCAGCGAAGAGAGACCGGCCGCATCCAAAAATCGCTGCGTCCGGATACCGAGCTCGGTCAAGGCGGGGTCGGCAACGGCTAATCGTTTCGCGCCGTCCCGGGCAAGAGCCTCGAATGAGGTCGGTGCCTCGACTTGGGATTCCGGAACAACCAGAACGAGCGGGACGCTGGCGTACGCCTTCCGCGTGCCCGGCAAGACGTAGTACCGCTGCTCCAAGCGATCGATCAGTTCACCGCTGGCCGGCGCGATGAGATGGACGGGGCCCGAGCCAATGAAATACCGCCCCGAGTTCTGCATGCCGGCGATCGCCTGCCGCAACCCTAAGCCTGAGTCATAATGCACGCGGACGCGGACGTCGGGATGTTCGGCCTCGAACGCGCGCGCCAACGTCTCCAAGGGCACCTTCACGCTTGGCGACGCGGCAATGATCAACTGCTCCGTGGCCATGCCGGACGCCGGAGCCACAAGCAGTAGGGCAACCAATAGCGAAACGACTAGCGTCGACGGCATCATGCCTTTCCTTTGCCCGAACGCCTCGTTCGCTTCCCGCCAGCGTCCTTCCATTCGATGACCTTCCCCGTCTCCCGAGTATCGTATCCGCCCAGGGCTTCGATCTCGGCACGGAATGATCGGGCGACCATGGCATCAAGGAAACGACGGACCGCGGGATGGCGGTGCAGATGAATTGTGGGAATCACGAGGTCGTACCGCTCCTCTTGCAAGGGCACAAAATCTAAGCCGAGCAGTCGTGCGGCCGATCGGACGCCGAGGCCGGTGTCGGCCATCCCATGGGCGACGGTCCGGGCGACGTCCAGATGCGAACTGGCGGTCGTCTCATACCCCTTGACGTGACGTGGATGGATACCGGCCTCAGCCAATTTGGCATCCAACAACAACCTTGCGCCCGAACCGATTTCACGGTTCACGAGCGACACGTCCTTGCGGCCAAGGTCCGCGGCCGATCGAATCCCTTTCGGGTTGCCGCTTCGGACGATCAACCCTTCCTCCCATCTCGCAAAGGTGACGACCGTCATGTCGGCGAGATTGAGGTGACGCCGGAGATACGGCACGTTCCATTCGCCCGACTTGGCATCTTGGACGTGAATCCCCGCCATGTGGACGTCGCCGCGCTTGACGGCCTCGATAGCGGCTGCGCTGCCCATCGTCCATCCCACCACCGACGCCTTGTCCACACGCTGGCGGAGATATTCGCCGACCAGAAAAATTGCCGGATCGCAGCCGGCGACGACGACTTCCTCCTCGATCAGCCGGCGGTCGCGCAGCAACTCGACGCGCACGCGTTGCTCTCCCCGCCGTTGACCGGTTGCCGGACCGAGGAGGAGGCCATCTGCTGGCACCGTATAGGTGAGGAGATCGCCTAAATCGGACACCGGCCGGACAACGATCCGATCCCCCACGTGCGCGACCTTCACACGGACGTGAACGCCACCGACCGATGGACCGATCAGGTCGCCTTCAATCACCGGTCCGGTGGAGACAAGACTAAACAGGTCCTCGACACGACAATCGAGCGCCGCCGCCAATCGAAGCGCCACGGCGGTGGTCGGCAGATACTGGTTGGTTTCAATGGCGTACACGGCTTGACGGGTGATGTCTGCTCGCGCCGCCAGGTCGCCTTGAGAAAGGCCGTGCGCGGTGCGCAGCGTCCGGAGGCGATTCTCGATGTTCGTCGCCGGTTCAGCCCGGCTCTTCTCGCTCATGACGCCCTTGTACTCAAATCACTGTCATCGTGTCAAGTATACAGTCAACGCCGGCCGCACGGTCGGGGCGTCTGGACTTTCGTTCCGGGCGTAGATGATTTGAGATAGGTTCTAGGCAGAGTCGTCGTGCCTGTGCTAGAAGCGACTCTCGGACACCGGACGATTTCAGCCGCAGCCATGAGTCGTGTAGCCTCTGAGAGCCTCCGCATTGCGCCCCTCGGCGATCGCGGCCTCACGATCGTCCTCGGCGATCGCATCGATCCTGCGATCAACCAACGTGTGCTGGCTCTTGCCGAGGCCCTGCGGCAGGCTTCGTTGCCCGGCGTGACAGATATCGTTTCGACATTTCACACCGTCACGATCTACTACGATCCAGGGCGGACCGCCATGTCGTCGCTGAAGCGCCGACTCGAGCGCGTGAGCAGCGGGATCTGTCCCGATAATCGGCGCGGCCGGCTCATCGAAATCCCGACGGTATATGGCGGTGAGTTCGGCCCTGACCTTCGCGATGTGGCACACGCCGCGCACTGTACAGAATCCGAAGTCATCGCGTTGCACTGCGCGTCAGAATACCGGGTCTACATGCTGGGCTTCCTGCCCGGCTTCGCCTATATGGCTCCCCTACCACCACAGTTAGTGATGCCGCGACTCTCGACGCCGCGCGTACGCGTTCCTGCCGGCTCGGTGGCGATCGCGGGAGCCCAAACCGGCATCTACCCGCTCGAAACGCCCGGTGGATGGCGGATTCTGGGTCGCACCCCACTAGCCCTCTTCGATCCCGGCCGGCCGCATCCATGTTTGCTTCAGCCTGGGGACCGCGTCCGGTTCAAGCCGATCTCCCAGGATGAGTTCGAATCGCTCAACGGAGGCCGGCGATGAACGGCGCGAAGCGACGGATCGATCTCAATTGCGATGTCGGAGAAGGCAAGGACGAGACCGCGTTGCGCCGAGAAGAGAGCATTATCCCACTCGTGACGTCCGTGAACATCGCGTGCGGGTGGCACGCCGGCGGTGCCGATACCATGCGGCGCATTGTCAGATGCGCCAAGCGTCATCGGATCGCAGTAGGCGCGCATCCCGGGTTTCGCGACCCAGAAGGATACGGCCGCCGCACGATGGCGGTCACACGCGAAGAGGTCGAAAATCTGATCGTCTACCAGGTCGCCGCGCTGGCCGGCATCGCGGCGCTGGAAGGAGTTGAGTTACGACACGTGAAGCCGCACGGCGCGCTGTACAATCAGGCGGCGGGCGACCCGGTGATCGCCGCGGCCATTGCTGATGCCGTAAAGGCCTTCGCCCCTGCGCTCCGGGTCGTCGGTTTGGCCGGTTCGGCGTTGATTTGCGCTGCAAGGAAGAAGGGCTTGGCGGTCACCGAGGAGGCATTTCTCGACCGCCGGTATCGCGCCGATGGAACGTTAGTGCCGAGAACCGACCCAGAGGCGGTCCTGCTGGAGGAGGCCAAGATCGTCGATCAACTGCGCCGGCTCATCTGCGCCGGTCTGGTCGAATGTGAGGACGGTCGAGAGATTCGAATCAACGCTCAGACCTTCTGCTTGCATGCAGATACGCCGGAGGCGGATCGGACGATTACCGTGATCCGCGCCGAATTGTCCCGACTCGGTGTGACAATCGCAGCCCCCGACACGTTCTCATGACGCCTGCTTCTGTTACCGTTCTCGCTCCCGGGCTGCTGACGACAATTCAGGATCTTGGGCGTGTCGGTTATCAACACTTCGGCGTTCCTGTCGGTGGCGCCCTGGACCGCCCGGCCTGCCGCGTGGCAAATCGGTTGGTCGGGAATCGCGACGATGCCGCTCTGCTGGAGATCACGATCAACGGGCCTCGCCTCCTGTTCGAACGCGAAGCAGTTATCGCCCTCACCGGGGCCGATCTTTCACCCGTTGCGGACGGCCGTCCGGTTCCGCTTTGGACCGCCATGAGAATCCCGGCAGGAACCGCGCTTGAATTCGGAGCGCGCCGGTCTGGAGCACGGACATATCTCGGCGTCGCGGGCGGCATTGCCGTTCCGGCGATACTCGGCAGCCGCTCCACCCATCTCCGAACCCGCATGGGCGGCTTGGGTGGGCGGGCGCTGGTTGCCGGTGATCGGCTCGTCGGTGGTCCGCCATCAGTGAGGACCGATCGTCCCGTCGGTCGAGCGTTTCCACTCGACGCGCGTCCGGTGTATCACGCAGAGCCGAGCGTTCGATTGATCCTCGGCCCGCATCTAAATCGCCTCGGGCCGGACGCAACGGCAACACTGCTCGCGAGCCGCTACACCGTGAGCCCGCACTCCGACCGGATGGGATTTCGGCTGACCGGTCCGCCGCTCAGCGGGATGCCGACGAACGACATGATTTCCGAGGCCACGGCATGCGGCTCGCTTCAAGTGCCCCCCGATGGGCAGCCGATCCTGCTCATGGCTGATTGCCAAACGACAGGCGGCTACCCCATTCTCGGCGTGGTGATCACCGTCGACCTCCCGCTCGTCGCCCAGCTCGCGCCCGGCGATCATCTCCGATTTGCAACGGTCGATATGAGGGAGGCGCACCAACTCTTGAAGCAGCAGGAAGAGATTCTCCGGACAGCGTTCGTGGAGGGCTGAGAAGTCGGACTAGAGGTGTGGATTCATCGGAATCGCGAGCGAGAAGTATTTCTCGCGCTCACTGTAGAGCAGGCGCTTGGCGGTCAGCTCGTCCAACACCTGCTGCAAGGCGTCATGACGGCCCGTGTCGAGTAAGCCCTTCTGTACGGCGCTCTCGCGAAGCACGATGATCGACTTCGGCGCTTCGTTGCAGAGATCGAGTACATGGGCCGCCAAACCGGTGTAGCGAGTTCGGGTCGGCTCATTGTCACTGCGGCCGTCGTACACGGTGATATAGCTCAATCCCTTCTGGAAATAGAGATACGGTTTCTCGGCGGCCGCGTGCCGCCGCTGCCAGTCTCGCGCCACCTCGAGCAACTCGCGATAGAGATTGGGATCGACTCTGTGCTCGATCTCATACTCGAAGTCATAGGCGATCTTGTTCAGGTCGATCGTCGATGGGTCGTAGACATACTCGTACGCCGCACCCGGTCCGGTGATCCGGATGCCGTATTGCTGCGGACGAGTGAAGTACGGGCTAAAGCGCTCCAGCCAAAACTTGCCGACGCTTTCGGGCGGCTGCAAATGAACCAGCGAGGGAATGACCTCGATCTGGCGGCGGTAATCATCATCGGTCTCACCGGGAAATCCCAAGAGGATGTTCCAATTGAGATCGATGTTGTAGTAGCGGCTCCATTTGAGCACGACGACGTTCTGCATCGGGCTCACGCCCTTGTCCATTTCCTTGAGCTGGTTCACGCTCAGACTTTCGAGCCCCGGCTGCATCGACGTCACGCCGCCCCGCGCCAACGTTGCGATTTGGGCCTTGTTCAAATTGCTCTTGGTCTCGATGAAGACGTCAAGATCGTAGTGCTCGGCGGCGAATGCGCCGAACAGATGATCGACGTATTTCATCTCGATGATATTGTCGACGAAGCGGAACCGGGTCGTATCGTACCGGGTCGAGAGGACATCGAGCTCGGCTCGCACCTGCTCCGGGGACTTGGAGCGAAACTTCATGCTCTGCGCGTTCAATCCGCAGAAGGTGCAGTGATGCTTTTCTCCCCACCAACACCCGCGCGCCGCTTCATAGAGCAGAATTCGATTCATGCCCTTGAACGCGCCCGGATCGATCTCCTCGAGCTGATCGAAGTAATCGTCGTAATCCGGCGGGCCGGTCTGCGCGAAGTCGCTGAACAGCTTCGTCGTCGTCGTCATCGTGACGCGGCCGTCGCGACGCCACGCCACACCGGGCGGCACCTCTCCCGTCCCGTCCAGCAGATGTCGAAGCAGCGTGGGGAACGGATCTTCGCCCTCTCCGACCACGACGTAATCGATCCAAGGGAATGCGCGGAAATACTCCAACCCCATCTCGCCGTCATAGTGCGCGCCGCCGAACACGATGGTCACATCGGGATAGAGATCCTTGATCAACTTGGCCAACGTGACGCTCGCCACGTTCTGTTGGAACATCGACGTGAATCCGATGACCCGGTATTGGCCCCAATCGATGGCGGTCTGCGCCCACGTCAGGAACTGCGGGGCATGTCGTTGCTCGATCTCTTCGAGGTAGCCCACCGGGCAGCCGATCTTGCGGCACGTATCCTCGATCAGCGGCTTGAAGTCGCGCAGGTAGTCCAGATGCTTGGGATTACCGCGAAAGAGGAGCCGCGAAAACAACCACTCACCGAGCAGGAGCTGGCTCTCACAGAGCACATCGTAGACGGGGGCCCCGATCCGCTGGGCGAAGTGGAGATTCAAGTAATGGCTCTTGACCCCGATGCCATGCGATTTCAGGAGGGCGGAGAGCGTGCCCAATTGGATGGACGGATACTTCGAATGCCCGAACGGCATGTTGACGAGGGCAACGGGACAGTCGGTCATACTCATGCGGGCTATTCTACAACGCGATCGATGACGCTTGAAAGATTGGTGATCGAGACGAAACGCGTCACAAAAAGAAAGGGCAGGGAGCGAACGCCCCCTGCCCTGACTTTTGAACCGGCGTAGGTTACAGCCAGTTCACGCGTTCTGCGGGCCGAATGTAGATCGGCTCTTCGACCTGGATACGCGCCACTTCCT
>NZ_CEFZSK010000028.1:0-24422 GCF_979581665.1 Nitrospira sp. Vd2
GCGCTGTCGTGATAGTAGCCGGAGATGCCGAGGATATAGGTCGCCATGCTAGTCCTTTATCCCGTTAACAAGGAACGTACACCCCGAGGAATGAAGCCATACTAGGAGCTCTGGCCGCAATTAGCCAAGAGAAGTATATCTAACCCGAAGGTTGGCGGAGCATCGTGGCGATAAGTCTAACTAGGCTGCAGGCTGACCTGTGTACTTTGAATCGGAACAGAAAGACGGATTCATCGACGATCAGGACCTTACCTTGGACTCCCACATCGACTCCTGTTCCATGCCGGCCAGATCTACCAGGGCGGGTAGCGTGATGGTAAAGACCGTACCCATCTCGCCATTGGATGCCTCTAATCGTCCCCGATGCTCGGCGACGATGCTATAGCTCAAAAACAAGCCGAGCCCGCTCCCCTGCCCGGGTGGCTTCGTGGTAAAGAACGGTTCGAAAATGCGGGGAAGGACCGCCTCGGGAATGCCCGGGCCATTGTCGGCTACACGGATCACGACCCAGTCGCCGTCGACATCCCGCCGCGGTCGCGCATCGATCGTGATCCGGCCGTCCGCCCCCATGGACTGAATCGCGTCAATGGCGTTGTTCAACACATTCACAATCACGGATTCCAATCGCGCGCGGTCTCCGCGCACTGGAAGCGACAGAGAAGCCAGCTCAGCCTCGATTCGTACCTCGCGAGCCGACAGCCGCTCGCCCGCCACGGCCAACGCGCTCTCCACGACGGAGCGCATGTCGATCGGCTTGTGCGAGCAGGCCGATGCCCGGGACAGCGCCAAGATGCTTTGCGTGATGCGTGAAATGCGATCGGCTTGCGCTCGGACAGCGGCGAGGTCCCGAGCCAGGGCCTCCGGTACACCGAGTTCTTCGGCTTCGGCCTCGATACATTCGATGCGGTTCACCAGAATCCCCAACGGATTATTGATCTCGTGCGCGATGCCCGTCGCGACTTTGCCGAGCGCGGCCAACCGCTCGGAGGTCTCGAGCTTGCGCACATGCGCAGTCACCTCGGCGGTCTTCTCCTCGATCCGGCGCGCGAGATCACCGTTGAGCGACTCCAACTCCGCACGGGATGCCCGAAGACGCTCGGCCATCCGATCCATGGCCTGCGCCAACTCCTCGAACTCATCCCCGGTCTTGACCGGCAACGGTCCATGATACGTCCCGTTTGCGATCGCCTCCACGCCTTGCTTCAACGTTTGAATCGGCCGGGCCATGCGCGCCGCGACGTACCAGCCGAGTCCGGCGAGCAACAAAATCATGAAGAGCCCGATTAGGGCGAAGCTCCGGAGTTGCTCGTGGATGGGTGAAAAACTTTCTGACGGTTGTTGCCGAATGAAAATATGCCACCGATTGCCGGGGGACCCCAGGCCATGCACCGGAGCAAATCCCACCACCGTGTCCCGCGAGCCGTGCCCGTCATCCTCGGCAATGATCCACCCCGGTTCGTTCGAGACGATCAGTCGCATCAGCGCGTCGGGAATGCGATGCGCCTGGCGCGGCAAGATTGGGCACACCAAGGGCTGTCCCGTCGCACTGAACAGCATCGCATGACCCGTCTGGCCGATTCGGATCTGGTTGATCAGCGCAAAGAGCGGGTCGAACCGATAAGTCGCCTTGATGGCGCCGATTAGCCGGTGCTGGTGATCATCGAGAATGGGCACAGCAATATCGATGGTCTCCTCAGGCGAGCGGAACGACCCCTGGCGCGCTGGAATCATGTCGCTGATGAAGACGGCCGCCGTCCCGTCGCGCTGCAATGTCTGCCACCACGGTTGATCATTGAAGACATAGCGGTCGGGCTGAGAACTGGCCGCCACGAGGGCGCCATGTGTATCGGTGATTAAAATGCCCACCAGCTTGTCACCTTCTCCAACGACGCGCTCGAGCAGGTAGCGCGACAACTCGGAATGGACGATCTGCTCCGCCTCCCGGCTGCCTTGTTCCCATCGGCTCGCCCGCTCTTGGATGAAAGCGGAGATGGCCGCGTCGTTGCCCTGATATTGTCTATTGGCAAGCAAGACCGGTTGACGGACTCGCAGCGGCGCGGACGCCAACAGGCGAAGGCGCTGGACCTCGCCGTCCACGAGCATCGCGACCCGGTCGGCGGCTTGCGAGGCGATCGTCTGGAAATTTCCGCCGATGACCCGGCTCAGCGACCGCATTTCGGCCATGGAAGCCAACACGAGCCCGATCAGCAGCGGAATGCAGCCGACGAGCACGATCGCGACCACGATCCGTCCTCGGATCGTTCGTTGGGAACGGCGCCTGAACATCCCGGTCATTCTAGACGAGAGCAACGGGATTTCGAAAGAGAGGCGAGCGGCAAGAGATGGCCCAGCTTGCGCGGATGGTTCTGAGAGCTGCGCCGACGGAGTCAAACAGGTGGTCCGGACGTCGCGGCGCCTTCCACTTGGCGGGCGTACACAGCGCGGACGGCTTCGATCGTATCGGCCTGCTCCGGCAATTTGTCGGGGCGGTACCGTTTCACGCGGGCAAACCGCAGCGCGAGACCACCCGGGTAATGCGGGCTCGCTTGAATGTCATTGAAGGCAATCTCGACGACGAGTTCCGGACGCACGTAGACGGTCCACTCGTCGCGACCGATCTCGAGAGCCTGGAGTTTCTGCGTCTGCCAATCGAGCATCGCGTCGGTCATGCCCTTGAACGTCTTCCCGAGCATCACATAGCCGCCGTGCTCGGGATCACGGGCGCCGAGGTGGAGGTTGCTGAGCCACCCGCGACGGCGGCCATGCCCCCATTCAGCCGCGAGCACGACCAAATCGAGCGTGTGCGCGCGCTTGATCTTCAACCAACTGCTGCCCCGTCGCCCGGCCTCATAGCCGGCACCGGGCGCTTTGGCCATCACGCCTTCGTGGCCGCGACTCAACGCTTCATGCAAGAAGGCATCGGCCCGGGCTGGATCGTCGGTGACGAACCGCGGCGTCAGTGAGCCGCCGGGCACGATTTGCTGAAGCAGCTCGGCACGCTCCACGGTCGGGCGATCGATCAGGTCCTCTCCATCGACATGGAGGCAGTCGAAGAAGAACGGAGTGAGCGGCAAGGTCTGTCGCAGACGCTCGACGTCAAGCTTTCGACCGAACCGCCGCATCGTGATCTGGAAGGGATGGGGAATGCCGTCCGGCCGAAACGCCAATGCCTCACCGTCAAGAATCAGGGTGCGGGGCGGCAGCGCATGGACAATTGCCACCACGTCGGGCACCGAAGCCGTCACGTCGTTGAGCGTGCGGCTGAAGACGCGGATATCCTCGCCGTCTTTATGCACCTGGATCCTAGCGCCGTCCATCTTGTACTCGAACGCCGCCGGTGAGAATTGCGCGAGCGCCTCCGGGATGTCCTCGGCCGGCTGGGCCAGCATGGGATGCAGAGGGTTCAACAACTGGAGCTTGAACCGACCGAGACCCGCTTGCTCCTCGGTCAACGCGACCCGGGCGACAGCCGCCAGGTCTCCGGCGAGCATGAGCGCGCGGCGAACGTCGGATGCGGCTACGTCGCTTGCCCGGGCAATAGCCTCCACCATCACGCCCTCCAACGCCCCTTGCCGCAATTCACCGAGCATGAGGCGAACGAGGAAGTCCTGCTCCTCTTTGGTGGCCTTGCCAAACAGCACGCCGAGTTGTCGCTGCCGCTCCCGGCTCGACCCCGGCCCGGTCGTCTGCTGGATCTGCTCGCACGCCAGATCGACCTCGGCCAACGTCAACTCGCTCCGTCCGGCCGGCTCGACCGACCGCATGGCGCCGAGTAAGGCCGGACCGATGCCGATGTTGCCCTGCCGCAATTGTCCTGTGAGATACTGGACGCCGATCTCGATTTCCTCACCGGTGAGCCGCGTGAGGCAGTCGCGGAGATGACGGATCTTCTCCAACCGACTGGACGTGTCGGTGACCTGACGACTGCTGTGGACAAGATCACGGAGCAGCATGTTTTGTTTTGGCGCGACCTCCATCCGACGTTCAGCCCTCTGCCATGGCGCGCCAGGTAGTAGCCGGCTGTCGCACCGAACGCCGAAAGCACCGCGGGAGCCTTCGATGTCTCACCATCCCGGCCGGCGCGCTTCCTTATTATAAGGTGCCTGCGAAGCGCGGGGCACGGCCTTGGCCGCTCGGTTCGAACAGTGGTAGAGTGCGGCACTTTACAAAAAGACGCGGAAAGGATGACTCGATCATGAGGCGGCTTCTAGAAAGACCCGTTGCGCTCCTGCTTGCCATTGTCCTGTCTCCTCCGGCCTGGGCCGAGACGGCCACTGCATCGCGGTTTGCGCCGGCCATCGACAAGGCAAAACGGGCGACGGTCGGTGTACTGGATGCGGCCAGTGCCGAGCAGCCGGGACCTTCCCATTTCATCCCGGTCGGGTCAGGCTTTCACATTGGCGACGGCTATATCATTACGGCACGGCATGTGGTCGATCGCGACGAGAGTGGGCGCCCGATGAGTCCCAAGGATATCCGCGTCCTCACGACCGAACTGGACGAGCTGCCGGCGGCCTTGATCGGCGTGAATGCGTTCTTGGATATTGCGGTCTATCGCCTCACCGGGGATGC
Source organism: Nitrospira sp. Vd2 (assembly GCF_979581665.1). NCBI lineage: Bacteria > Pseudomonadati > Nitrospirota > Nitrospiria > Nitrospirales > Nitrospiraceae > Nitrospira > Nitrospira sp. Vd2. The sequence continues at coordinate 4,573 of NZ_CEFZSK010000028.1, forward strand.
TTCGATCCTTCCGGCAGTGAAGTTTGCCGAGAAGGAACCGGACGCCGGCGAAGAACTGTTTACGATCGGCTATCCATTAGGCTGGGGACCGGCCGTCGGCTTCGGCCGGCTCGGTAACCCGAATACGTTCGTGCCGACCGTGGAGACCCGGTTGTTTCAAGTCGATCTGTCGGCATGCAGTGGCAACTCCGGCGGTGGGTTGTTCAACGGCAGTGGCGACATTGTCGGCGTGGTGCACGCGATTATTCAAACGGAAACGACTCAAGGCGATCGCCGGTGTAGCCGCTTCGCCTTTTCGGTGCCCGGCTCGCTCGTCCAGCGCATCGTCACCGCGCTCATTCAGGGCGGTCAGCCGGGCTTCTCGCGGCTCGGGGTGCAATTGACCGCGACGAAGATCGGGACACGATGGCGCGTGACGGTATCGGACGCAATGGGACCGGCGCTCGAAGGCGGGATTCGCAAAGGAGACGTCCTGTTGTCAATCGACGAGACGCCGATCACCGACGGCGTGCAGCTCAAGAACTTTTTGATCGAGCGCACGCGGCCCGGTCAACGCGTCGCGGTCAAGGTGCTCCGCGGACAGACGGAACAGATTCTCCACGTCACGCTCGGCAAATCGTAACCCGCTGTCGCGGGTCCGCCCAGCAGACGGCTCTGCCGTCTTCTGTGCGTCAGTCTTCCAAGCGCTTAGCCGCGCATCGGTTTCGCGTAGCTGCGCGAGAGCAATCCCATGAGCAACGCCTGATGGATCAGCTGCGCGACGTTTCGGACCTGCAGCCGACGCATCAAGTTGAAGCGGTGGACTTCGACGGTCCGGGCGCTGATGTTCAAGTGCGCCGAAATCTCTCGATTGGTGAGACCGTCGGAAATAAGCCGGAGAATCTCGGCCTGTCGTGGCGTCAACTGCACTTCTTTGGACCGCCAATCACGACTGCCATTCGGCCTTTCCACTGTTTTGTGTTGCGCCATCCGCTTACACCTCCTGTTTCAGCGTTCGCGTGCCTTGCAGTGTGGCCTAGAGAAAACCATTCAGAGTTGAGAGTCTAGAGGATAGCCATTACACTTACGTACCGGACAAACGTTTACGTTGTTCCCCTCGACGCGGGTTGTCACTAGGGCCGTCGAGGTACTTTGCACGTCGGAGGCGGTACAGGCCGCGCTCCACTCGACATCAAGTCATCATGGTTGAAAGATACCGCGCGGTCTTTTATCCTAGTCTGCCCGGAATGGGAAGATCACGATGCGTGGAACGGGACGACGAAAGAGTCGAGGCGGCGTGACGGCCCTGCGCTTGGTGGCCTTCGCCGGGCTGCTGACGTTCAGCGCCGGGCTCACCTACACCCTGTGGTCACCGGAACTCGCGCTGCCGCACGTCGCTGTGTCGACGAATCTCGCTGAGACCGCGGTACGCGACTGGTCCGGCTGCCTGCGGGAGGCAGCGGGGGAGGCAGGGGTCGACCCCGTTCTCCTTCGCGCCATCGTCCTCGTCGAATCCGGAGAACATCCGTATGCGTTCGGGTGGTTCGATGCGCAGGGCCTGCGCCGGACGATACGGCCTACGACCTATGCCGCGGCCGTCGCTCAATTCTCGGCGTTGGAGCGGCAGCACGTGCGCTTCGACGTGGGGCTCGCGCAGGTGAATAGTCGAAACTTGGCAATCCTGGAAGCCCGCACGGGCATCCCTCCCGTCCGGGCCCTCGATGCGTGCACCAACCTTCGGCTGGCCGGGATTATTCTCGGTGAGCAGATCAGACTCCACGGCAACACATGGCGCGCCGTGGCCGGCTACAACGGTTCCCTCGCCTACGTTCCCAAAGTTCACCGTTGGTATTGCACGGAGCTGCCCGAAGCCCGATCCTGCGGACGGACGATGCGATTATCCGAACTTCTCTGCGAGCCGCTGCCGATTGGGCAAACCGAGCGCTACTACAGAGTCTTCGCACGCCTGCGATAACAGCCCGATGATGCCCTCATGAGCGCATCATCGCTTCTAGCGCGTCAATGAGGGGGGCTTGCGCCGGCACGATTCGCTCCCTGGCGTCCTCAAGATCGAACCAGGCGGCCCGATCGACTTCCGGAAACGACTGCCATCGCCCTGACCCTGGCGGCCATTCCAACTCAAACGTATTGCTCCTGATCGAGTCCGGATCCGCGTCGCCGGCGAAGGCCCAGGCGCGCACGATCTTCCCACTCCGCTGCGTGATCGACGGCAACTCCACCAGCTCGCCGAAAGCCGTCAGTCCGGTCTCCTCCTGGAATTCCCGTTTGGCCGCCGCCATCGCGTCTTCCCCCGGCTGGTATTCGCCTTTGGGAATCGTCCATGCGCCCGCATCTTTTCGTTTCCAAAATGGGCCACCGGGATGGACCAAGAAGACTTGAAGCCGGCCCTCGCGCCGGCGATACATCAGCAGCCCCGCGCTCTGCTTCCCCATCGCGGCATTGTAGAAGAGAACGGCCAGGGGCGAAATACGGCTGGTACGTGGCGCACCTCCTATGGCAAGCTCACACCATGAATGCGTCGATGGATGAAACCCGGCCGCGCGGCCGCCCTCCACTGTTGGCCCTTTCCGTCATCGTCGGCACCATGCTCATCATTCCAGCCTTTCTCTATTCCGTCGCACCCGAAGAGCCACTGAAGGCGGGCGTCCTCGTGTTTGCGAGCGGCAAGCAGCGCGCCTATCTGACTCAGCCGGCGAGGTACGACGACCTCGGCTATAGCGGTGGTCCAAGGACGATCTCAATGAAATTGTTCGGAGACTCAGCCGGCGAGGTACGACGACCTCGGCTATAGCGGCACGTGCGTGCTCGAACCCGGCGATCCGTTAATGATTACGTCGGGACCGGGGGACGGCAATGGGAAACTGGTGGCACGGATCGAGGGTCGGACCAAAATGGAATTTCCCTTTTGCCCGCCCCAGGCGATCGTGATCGTCAGGCGACACCAAGTCATTCAGAAGTCTGGACTGTGGCAGGAACTCCAGAACACAGTCACGCATTTTGTGAAGCCTAAGTGAGCAGAGGATCGATTCTGGGGAACGGGCGTGCGCACGAGACGATCCTGACGGTGAAGAGATGGAAGATTGGCTGGTTTACCTCGCGGTGCTCCAGGTCCGCACGGCGAAACTGAGAACTAGATTGGGCGGGAGAGCGGTCATCAGCTCTTGACCTTGTCGGCGAATTGCTTCCTGAACTTCGCGACCTTCGGTCCGACGACGTAGCTACAGTACGGCTGATACGGGTTCCGCGCAAAATATTCCTGGTGGTAGTCCTCCGCCAGGTAGAAGCGCGCCGCGGGAACGACCTCGGTGACGATGGGTCGATCAAACAGCTTGTCTTTCGTCAGCGTGGCGATCACCTGGTTCGCAATATCCTTCTGCTCAGGCGAGTGGTAGAAGATCGCCGAGCGATACTGCGTCCCGACGTCGTTCCCTTGCCGGTTCAAGGTCGTCGGGTCATGAATTGCGAAAAAGATCTGCAAGACCTCGCGATACGACGTCACCGTCGGATCAAAGGTCATCTGCACCACCTCGGCATGCCCTGTCCGGCCGGTGCAGACCTCTTCATGGGTGGGATTGGCAACACTGCCGCCCATATAGCCTGATTCGACCGACTCGATTCCTTTCATCTGGTCGTAGACGGCCTCAAGGCACCAAAAGCAGCCGCCGGCCAATGTCGCGACCTCTCTCGCTTGCCTGTTTGTGGAATCTTGCACAGGGCCCTCAACACACGTCACTTTAGCATTCGATCGCTCACGATTGCACGGCTCACACTGAAGCCATACTATCCTTCGCTTTGCCTATCCCGTGGGCGACGAGCGGTCACGAGGCGACAGAGCAGGGCACCGACGGCGAGACCGGCAAGGAACGCGGCGCCCAGAAAGACCACTGAAGGCGGCCTGGCCGCGCGATGACGGCGGCGTAATCGCGCGGTTTGCGTCGGCCCAAGCCCCACGGTTCCTTCGGCACCGATCCATGCTTCCGGGGTCTGTCCCAACCATGCTTCAGTCACTTCCGGCTTCATGCTGTCCTTTCGGTCGTGGCGACGCGCTGACAGTCCTGATCCGTCACCAGCTCTTGGTCGCCTGATGTAAGGTGAGTGCATTGCCTTCCGGGTCCAACACGACCGCCATCCGGCAAACCGGCGTCGTCATCGGTCCGAGCTTGATACGATGTCCCTTGCGCCGGAGTTCCTCCGTCACGCGCTCAACATTCTCCACCTCCAGGCCGATCGAGGCGGCGTCACTTCTCGGCGAGCAGCCTTCCGCCATGGTCGTAATCGCAAACGTCGCCCCTCCCGGCAAGTCGTATTCGACCCACGCCTCTTGAAACACGCGGCTGGGACGGAGGCCGAGGTCGTTTTCGTAGAAGCGCCGCGCGCGTTGGAGGTCGGTGACCGGATACATTGCAAACGCCAGCCCCTTCACCATGGCGCCCTCCTTTCTGCTGTCCCGTTGGTCTGTCGATCGCGATTTAGGCCGGTCGGCCCTCCCACGGGAGTGCGCCACCGGGTAATTGGTCCGATTCACCGCCATCTTCGCCTGGATGGCGTCGAAGAGCTGAATGCCCGTCCGGTCGCAGAAGAGCAGCAGCGCGATGGCCACATCGGCGACTTCCGCCGCAATCCGCTCGCGTCGTTCGACGTCCTTCGTCGCCGCGTCCGCGTCCTGGTTGAACACCCATCGATACTCGGCGAGCAGCTCACCCGCCTCTGAGGCCACGGCCATGGCCAAATTCTTGGGATCGTGAAACGGCTGCCATTCCCGCTCGGCAACAAATTCACGGATCTCCGCCATCACGGCGTCCAATCGGTTCATCGCGCCTCGTCTCCGCGACTCGACGCGGCAGCGTAGCAAACGTAATCAAGAGGGTCAAACGCGGAGACGAGTTGCGCGGATTCGGCAGGCTCAGCGAACGGCAAGCATCGCTGCAACCTTCGAGAGCAGCACGTCGGGCATGATCGGCTTCTGTAGGAATGCACGAGGCCCTCGCTGGCTTGAGCTTCGAGAAGATCCGCGGTATAGCCGGACATGAATAGGACATTGAGGTGGGGGAACGCGGCGTGCAGCCGCTTGACCATCGCCGGGCCCGTCAGTTCCGGCATACTCACATCCGTAATCACGAGCCGGCATTCCCTGGCATGCCGACTGATCAGCTCGATCCCCTCGACACCGTTGGCCGCTTCGATCACCTGATAGCCAGCCCCTTTCAACAGCTCCACCACGAGGAGACGGACCGTCTGTTCATCCTCCACGACGGCCACCATGTGGCCTTGCTCTCCTGACGCGCGGCAAACGGTCTTCACCTCGTCCGAGTCGGCCGAGCGCGGAAAGTAGACCGTCAATCGCGACCCTTGCCCAACACGGCTCTCGACCTCGACGTACCCTTGGTACTGCTTGACGATGCCGTACACGGTCGCGAGCCCAAGACCTGTGCCTTTCCCGATCGGCTTGGTCGTGTAGAACGGCTCGAACATATGGGCGAGGGTCTCCTCATCCATCCCGTGGCCGGTGTCGGCAATGCTCAGGGTCACGTAACGACCGCGGTGTGCGCCGGGATGCGTCGCGACGTAGGCCTCGTCAAGGTCGACATTGGCCGTGCGGATCGTGATACGCCCACCTTCGGGCGTCGCATCGCGCGCATTGAGGATGAGGTTGACGATCACCTGCTCGAGTTGGACCGGATCCATACGGACGGTGCCGATCTCGCGTTCACACTCGATCACCAATTCCAGGCGTTCTCCGACCATTCCTCGGATGAGCGGTTCCATGCTCTGAATCGTCTCGTTCAGCCGGACAACGCGCTGCTCCAGCACCTGTTGACGGCTGAACGCCAGCAGCTTTTGCGTCAATGCCGCCGCTCGCACCCCCGCCTGCTTGATCAATTCCAACCGTTGGCTCCCGGGATGCGATCCGAGTTCGCGTAGCATCCGATCGCTATACCCGTTGATCACCATCAACAGATTGTTGAAGTCGTGGGCAATGCCGCCCGCCATCCGCCCGACCGCTTCCATCTTCTGAGCCTGCCGCAAGGCCTGCTCCAGTCGCTTGCGTTCGGTAATGTCGGTGATCGTTTCGATGACGTGGACCGCTCCGTCGGTCGTCACCGTTTTCGACCAATGCACCAACAGGTGCTGATCGTTCGGCATCGCGACTTCATTCGACGTGATCTCATCCGTCGCAAGGGCCTCATTCATGCGACAAAACCTGCACGGCGACGGCTGGCCAGCGATCGCTTCATAGCAGGGCTTCCCCGCAATGTTGCCGAATTGTTTGGCGCCGGTCTGATTTTGAAATTGCACACGATGGGTGTGGGGATCGATGACGGTGACGATGACCGGCTGAGAATTGAGCAGGCTCTGCGGATCATATCCGCCCGCCGTCGTTGGGCCTCCCGCCATCGGACCGCCTCCTGTGCTCGCTGTCGACTCTATCGGCCGGCGACGCCGGTTTCTTTAAGCATCACCTCGCCGAACTCACGTTCCTCGCGCCATGACGCCGGCACAGCGGAGGAAACACCGGATCGATGGCGCGCCGATATAGTGCGCCCAGCCATCGATATCGGCGACTAGCGCATCGACCGTCTCGAACGCACGAAGATAGGCCGCCACCGACCCGTGCCCCTCCGCCTTTTGCAACAGTCGTCGTGCGTTCCGCAGCGTGGCCATCACCTTTTTTCGATTGCGGATCATCCCGTTCGCCTCGAGCAGCTTGTCGACGGTCGAGTCGGGCCATTGCGCGACGGTACGAACAGCGAAATCGTTGAATGCCTTTCGAAATCAAGGGCCAGCGCGTCTTCACGATTGCCGGAGTGAACCGGGCCACGAAGACGGCGGCGGTCAACGCTTCGAAATATTCGTCATCGGTGTGCGGGCTCGTGCGTTCGAAGGGACACCAACACGGTGCACGCGAACGTGGTCGCGCCCTTTGCTTGCGTGCGCTGGGGACGTCGGACGATTCTGAAGATCTTTGCCGTTTCACAGGCCTACCGGCAGAACGACGTGGGATAGGGCGATCAGACGCGCAAAAATTCTGTTGCTATTTTGCGATAGCTGTTTGGGATTTACCACGGCGCGCCGGCCGGCGTGCCATAAACCCACTCATTGATCGACGAGAATGCGAGGGTACAAAGGCACATTCTTTGCTGGTCTTATGGTGTGACGATCACGGAGGCATCATGGATCTGCACAGCCGATGGATATGGTTTTCTCTGATCCTCGTCGCACCGCCCTTGCTCGTGGCTGGGGCTGTACTTGGCGATTGGCTGCGGGGAGGGACGACCTCTTCTCTCGTGCAATTCGACAACGACCGCTCGCGTCGCGGATACCGTCTCAGATAGTCGTCGCCGGCTCAATGTGTGCCGAGAACTTCAGGCCTCTCTCTAGTCACCGCTCCACAGTCTCTTGACGTTCCTCACAATCGGCGCCACCGGGTCCCAACGGCCGGAGCCGCTGACAATCGTGCGACCAGGCGTGGATGAACCACTTCCACAGCAGGGCGCCGGCAACATCCCGATCATGCTCACCGCTGATACGGCGAACGTCAGTCCCGGATAACACACCAAGCTCCATTCTCTCCTCATTGTCTCCGCGGTCCCTCTTATACGTAGGCGCCGCTCTGCTGTCTCCCACTCGCCCAATGGCAGTACGATGAAGTCATGTGTCGCCGTTTCCTGGTGCTGACCGTCTTGGTCGCGGGATGCCTCAGTGGCTGCGTGACCAATCCCTATACCGGTCGATGGCAACTCGAACTGATACCCGCGTCACAGGAACGCACGATGGGCCTGCAGGCGTATGAGCAGGTCGTCAACAGTCCGAAGATTCACATTTCTCAGGATCCGCGTGAGACGGAGCCAGTCCAGCGGGTCGCGGAGCGGGTGATCGAGGCCGCCAAGCGATCGAAATATGCCGAGACCGCTCAGCAATTCAAATGGGAAGTCGTCGTGATCAAGGACGATCAGACGCAGAATGCCTTCGCGCTACCGGGAGGAAAAATCGCCGTCTATACCGGTATTTTTCCAATTGCCAAGAACGAGGCAGGGTTGGCGGCCATTCTGGGGCATGAGGTGACCCACGCCCTTGCCCGGCATAGCGGAGAGCGGATGAGTCAAGGACTGCTGGCGCAGGCGGCGGTCTTCGGCGCAACGCTCGGCGCCGCAAGCCAAGGCTTCAGCCCGCAGATCGCGCAAATGGCAGGCGGCGCCTTGGCGAACTTTGGATTCATTTTGCCCTATAGTCGCAAGCACGAATCCGAGGCGGATCACATTGGTCTGCTCCTCGCCGCCGATGCCGGTTATGATCCCCATGAGGCGGTGCACGTCTGGGAACGGATGGAACAGATGAGTCAGGGACAGCCGCCCGAATTCCTTTCGACTCATCCGAGTCACGGTCGGCGTATCGCCCAACTTGAAAAATGGATGCCCGAAGCACTCGGCCACTATCATCCCGATCCGTCCATGTCCGTCGCCGACCTACCCCCTCTCACACCGGACCAATCGAGCCTGCATTCCTACGGCTCCCCATGACTGGCTGAACCGCACCCAAGCGGGTACAATAGCCGCAACGGTATGACAGCGTCACAGTGGTCATCCTCCAGCCCGATTTCGGACCGTCTCCGGCGCGGGCTCAAGGAGCTTCGTCACGGACTCCTGCGCCTCCACAAGGCGCTCCTCGATGCGGAACAGGTCACCTACGAGCGGATTCATGGCCGGGTCGGCTCGCCCGCTCAGCTCCTTCAACTCGTGATGAGCGACCCGTGGTTTGCCTGGCTGCACCCACTGTCGCATCTCGTCGTTCGGATCGACGAAATGCTCGAGGATGAGGAGAAGGCGACGTTGGAAGATGCGCAGCACATTCTCGCCGAAGTTCGCACACTCCTGAAGCCGTCCGAAGAGGGTGAGGGATTCGAGCGAAATTATTACGAAAACCTGCAGCGCGCGCCCGACGTTGTCCTCGCTCATGCGCAGGTAAAGAAGCTCCTCTCCATGGTCTCGGCCTAGGCTGCCTGCCACACCGTGCGCGTCACATTCCGCAGGGACGAACCCGCCCTATGGATCGCGCTACCTGTCCCGAAATCCGCTTGCGCATTCGAATTCGGCACATATACTTAAGACTAGGAGAGGAACGGCCGATAAAGGACATGAACGGAGACGGAAGGAGTTTTTATGGCACCTACCGCGGTTACCGCTAGCCCGACGGGCAATGTCGAAGGACATCATGACCTGGAGACATACTTGAACAAGGAGCTGAATCGGTCGATGCGGTACACCTCACCGTTGTCGCTGGTGATCTGCGAGCTCGGCGGCAGCGTGGAGTCGGAGTCTCGAGACAGCTTGCGCCAAGTCTTTGAAACAACCTGCAAGACTTCACTCCGTGGCTATGACTATGCGGCAAGCCTCTCACCGGACCGCTTTGCGCTCGTCCTGCCGGACGCCGACCGCTACAGCACTCTCGCCGTTGTCCAGCGGTTGAGGGAAAAATGTAACGAAAAGCTGCGGTCGTACCCGACATGGACGTTGAATATCGGCGTCAGTTGCTTCCCGTTTGACGGTGAAACGGTTGAAACATTGTTTGCGGCCGCGGTCCGATCGCAGGTTCAATATGGTGCAGGGACCGCCGACCTCTCCTAGCCAACCCGGCCGCGTTCCCCCGTTCGTCTCCTCTTCATCGCCGTTCCTTAGTAACTAGGTCCCGGCGGACGATTCCCTGTCGCGGGGGCCGGAGGAATGGGCTCGACGAGAAGACCCGGCTGGCGCGCATCGACCACCGGTGGCGGGGCCGTCCGCTTCTGGCTACGTTGGTCGGCGCAAGCCGAGAAGACAATGGCAATCAAGAACACAAGGCCGATGTTCATCATGGCACCCCTCTCGATGACGACTCTGAAGACGACCATCTCGCTCTCGTCAATCCACCACTTCGTCTGCCTCTAAACAGGCATAGCACTGGTCAAACTGAACAGAACCGTGTTCGCTACAAAAATGGCGTGAGCAGCGCCGGCATGAGAGAAACGTCATGCGCAGGCGATCTTCTGCTTCACAGAGATAACAGGCATGAGCCGTTTTGCTTTTCGGCATGAAAAAGATGCTACCGGAAGGGAGTGGGATTGAATGTCAGACGGTGGGAACGCGTGTCGCGACAGGAGAAGGCAGGAAAAGCGATGCCCCGACCGCCCGTCGGAAGGACGTGTCTCTCAGGCGCAAGCAGGTCGAAGAAGGAAAATCCGTTTACCGTTCCTGAGGGCGCTTTAAAAAATATTTAGCAGGATCGAGCGTCGCCCTTGAGCGGTCGGAGCTAACCGGCTCGAGAAACCTTCGGGTAGCTCTTTGGCAAATAGTTCCAAACGAGAGCCTGCCGGATGAGTTGGGCCACGTTCCGCACTTGCCAGCGTCGCATTAGGTTGAATCGGTGGACTTCAACTGTTTGCACACTGATTTTCAGCTGGTCGGCAATTTCGCGGCTGCGGTAGCCCTGGGTGATAAGATATAGAATCTCCTTCTGACGAAGTGTCAATGGCGGGGCGCTGCCGATACGAACGGCCACTCGTTTTCGTACCTTCGGTCGGCTCATAACTCCTCCTAGCATTTTCAGGTAGGGCAAAACCTAACATAATGAGCGGTCACGGCATCTACTGTCAGTTCAATGCTGAAACTCATGTAGGACAAAGACTATAGGCTGCATTGTCTGCCTGCCCCTACCTATCCTTAGACAGGAAGTACTGGTTAGGCTATTCTTGTGTTCATTCGTGACCGTGCAGGGCTGCAGCAGTACGGGCCTCCCTCATCGGCGACCGGCGATGGACCATCGACGGCACAGACGATATCCAGCGCGTTTTGATATGTCGTGGACCCGGGAAGGTGGCGGCGTCCCGGGTGAAGGCACTATTCAGGATCTCGGCGCGGGCGGCTGCCAGATCTTCAGCGACACGCCACCCTCGGTCGGCGATACTCTCCGGATTTGTCTGCACGTGCCGACCCTTCTCGCTCCTATTCATCGTCGATCGCTCGATTGTCCGTTGGCTGGTCGGTCGGGAATTCGGTGCGGAATTCTTGACGATCGGTGAGCTACAGCTAGCGGCCCTCGCTGGAGTTCTTCAAGACCTCGCGTCAACCTGCTCGCAACCGCACCTGGCTGGCTGATCGCGCCGGCCCTTTTCGTCGAGAGTTTGACTGCCTCAATTCCAACCGCGACGCATTTCTTATGACTGGCGGATCTCAAGCTTTTGGCTACACTTCTCCCGTTGTTGCTTGGGGTCGCGCATGTCGTGGGTCTCGCTATTTTTTGCGCTGGGGTTTCTCCTGGTGGCAATCCATGTCACCTCACTGCCCTCCTCGCCACCTGATCTCTCAACCGTCGCACCACACGATTCGTACGCGGCCCATGCTTCCATTGCCGCGGCCGCCGCTGAAGGGATTGCCGGTTGTCGCGAGGACGAATCAGCCTGCAAGACGCTCTTGCTCGCCGGCTTCGTCAGCGGCATGAGTCATCGGGCTGCCGACCGCTTGACCGTTCCACCGCAGCACCCGGCCGACACACTGGCTCGACAAGGTGGAGACCCCGAAGCCCTCGCCTTATTGTTGGCCACCCTGCTCGATTATCAGCGGATACCCGCTTACCTCGTCTTTTCATGGCCTGATGCCTACGTTCTCGCTTGCGGCATTCCACCGGAAGCAATAGAACATGTCATTCGTCGGGATCGGTCTCATTCGCCCCCCATTGATCGTGGATCCGGCCAGGGGGAACCGGGCGCCGTGACGAACGTGACGAATTTTCTCACCTTTCAAGTGGCCGATGAACCGTGTGTCCTTCTCGATCCTTCAAGTGAACGCGGCCTCGCCACACTCCCCTCGCTCGCCGCTTCAGTTCGTCATGGCATCTCGCTCGACGGTCGTCGCCTGGCAGTCACATATCTTCGTCCGACCGAAGCGGCCGAGAAACCCGAGCATGTGACGCTGCCCGAAGGACACTCATAAGGTCGAAGAGCGAACGAAACGGCGTGGAGAGACCTACGACCACCGGTGATGACCGGCGGGGACGACACAATTTGGCTGGTGAATCGAGGAGCGATCGAATTGGCGGATCAGATCAGCAGAGGGACGGCGGACGCTAGGCCGGCGGACTCGTTTCGCTCCGTTCTCGAACCGCAGGGATCGGCTCAGCACGCCTGAGCGAAAGGGCTGCAAGGAAACGGTGCAATTGCTGCAGCTGTGCCGGCTCCAATCGAATGAATTCCAGCCCCATATCGTAGCCGACCTGCCAGCGAACGATTCCCTGAACGCCCAACAGACCATGGCGGGGCAAGAACAAGGTGAGTACAAGTTCGACGCCGACGTCCGTGGGAGCGGGCGTGCGGATCTTACATCCGCCCATCCCGATGTTTTCGACGATGCCGTCGCCGCTCTTACATGAGCCCGCGCTTTCCCAGGTGGCAAGAAAATGTGTCGGAAAGCGACGCTGTTGACGGAGGTCGGGCATTGAGCACCTCTGCCTTTTTATCGGTGATGGACACGAATATCTTGAGAGGCACGATGACGGGAGGGCGAGAGGCCGTGCACGATCGGCGCGCGCAAATTTTAGTAGTGACTGTCACCTCGGCATGAGTTAAGATTCGGTCCGCATTCCAAGTCACCCGGTCTGAGCAGAATGGTTGTCGTGAGGAAAAGCAAGATGCGCAACATCGTCATCGTCATCGGTGCCGTCACCCTGTGGACCTCGGTCGGGGTCGCCGCCGAGCCCTCGGCACGAGACCTGTCGGCTGAAGCACAACGCGAATGCAACCTGGGACGACAGGCCATGGAGCGCACGACCCGCCTGGCCCATTTCGAGAAGAGCCAAGCACTCGCCGAACGAGCCGTGAAGCTCGATGAACGGTCGGCTGAGGCACATTTCGCCCTGTTTTGCAGCTTGGGCGAGCAAATGCGAATCGACGGGGAAACCTTTTCGACGTCCTCCGTGCTCGGATTCCGCCGAATGATGAAAGCGTTGGATCGGACGCTTCAGTTGAACCCCGAGCATCTCGATGCGCTCTCGTCCAAGGGCACGTTTCTCGTCCGGCTACCGGGTCTCTTGGGCGGGGATGCCGCCAAGGGAGAGGAGATGCTGCGCCGGGTGATTCAACGAGCGCCGACTGCAATCAATGCGCGCATGACGCTCGCTCGGAGCTATGCCGGTCGGGGCCAGACACATGAAGCGATGATGCTCGCCTCCGAGGCCTTGCAATTGGCGGAAGCAGAAAACCGATTGGATCTGCTTCCGGAAGCCCGAACTCTCGTCTCAGAATTACGAGATCGGTACGGCGAGCGCCGAGCCGAGCGTTAGCCGATTGTCCTCCGCTCTTCACGCCTGGCAGACTTTGAACGATGTTGTACGGGGGTCCCGCCGGATTGCGCCGGCGCCTCTCCAGCCGCCATCACACCATTCGCTATAGGCCCCTTCGTCGCTGATCAGCGCCTCTTGGCTTCAACGCAGCACCCTCGAGACATTGCTTGCCGCCACCGACCGCCTCGCCGATCAGCTGCTCGATCAGTCGCTGGACGTGCGTCTGCCGAACACTGGGCGGTCCACCTGGCACCCTTCAGCTCGATTTCACGATGAAGCCGTACTCAATCCACCGCCTGCTCTTGACGGTCTCAGGTAGCCGGTCGTTCTGGCATGAGCCGTCCGCCCGGCGGATGATCCGCCGCCATCGACTCTGCCTGCGACCGCCGAGCGGGTCTCGATCTGCATCGAATGAGTAGACTCCAGGCGTCATGGCTCCATCGCGGGCGCCCGTTGCCGGCATAGGTCTGGAGGACCGCCGTCGCCTCGTCCAGGGCACGCTCCGCGACCCGCGCTTCCCGCTTGTTGTAGGAGACTCGGTTCTTGGCCGCAATGACCGCGCTTTGCGCACGGAGTATCGCCAACCACTCCTCGACCTCCAGAACCTCGGCCTGCACGATCAACGGCACAAAGGCATCGATGATCGATTCCTGTTCAGGCGGCATCGCCCGGTCTCGAGGCGACAAGCACCCACGCATCAATGCCATCTGATTGAGTAGGTGCGCGCGAAGAAACTGGGCCCGCTTCACCCGACGCCGCCGCTCGCGCTCGTGCGGCAAAAATCCCAGAATCAGCGCCACGACGGCCGCGCTGCCTGTCGACGCAGCCACGGCGAGCAATGCAAACGTTCCACCGACGCAATCCATTCTGCCTCCCTCTCGGCAACCTTTGTATACCGGGCTGTAGGTAACAGCTTTTGAGAACCAAAGCAAATGAGCATCTCGCCGTATTGCCGTTGCGACTTTGACGGCCATCGACCTCGGTGCTACGGTAGTCAGGCATGCGACGCACGTCGGCTCACCATCCGAAGACCATCCTCGTGGTCGACGACGATCGGGGCATCTGCGGCGTCATGTCCGTGCTGCTACAACAGGCGGGCTATCGTGTCCTTCGGGCGCTCGACGGAGAAGAGGCGCTGAACGTAAGCTCTCTGTACGCGGAACGAATTGACCTGCTGATCGCCGACATCGCCATGCCGGGAATCAGTGGGCCGAACTTGGCGCGGACGTTGAAACAGAACCGCCCCGACCTGCGGCTCCTATTTATTTCCGGATTGGTGAGCGAACAGAACTTTCAGGGTGTGCTTGGCGGAGCGTACTTACGGAAACCTTTCCTGCCGCGCGTATTCTTAGAAAAAGTCCGCGATCTTCTCGCCGTCCCATCCGATCATGAAACCGAAGATCGCGCCAAAACGCGGTCATTGTGACGGATCAGACCGTCGGGGGAAATCTCCCGGCTGGTGATCGTCGCGCACGAAATACCGTTCCATCTGCTCCCGCAACGCTTCTGAAGTAAACGGCTTGATGAGATACGCTTCCGCCCCTTGCTTGACCGTCTCGACCGCCAGCTGTGGCTGCCCGCTCATGACGATCACCCGCAGATCATTCTGAATCCCGCGAAGCTGGGCCAGCACGTGAAGGCCGCTCGTTTCCGGCAGCATCATATCCAGCAGTACGCCGTCAAACGATGACTGTTGGACCGCTTCAATCGCTTCACCGCCCGTCGAGACGGCGCAGACGCGATAGCCATCCGACTCCAAGAGTCGGCGTACGACGGCCTGCGTTTCGCGACCATCCTCAACGAGCAGAATTTCGCGCCTCATACATCCCCAGCTTGCGACCTCCAGCCGATCTGCTTAGGTTTGCTCAATGCCATAGGGCCCACCCGTTGTCAACGAGGCTGAATGGCCCTAGGACGAGGATGGCACGCGCGGCGAGTGTTCTACAATGCGACGGGAATGGTCGCATGATCGACACGGACCTGCACGGGCCTTACGCCTCGTCCAGATGTTGAACATTGTGTAAGGTGGTGCCGGCGCGGCTGCTTCATACCTCGAATGAGGCGGCGCGTGCGTGAGATCATTGCCTCCGCACAGCACGTAGACAACGTGCCGAACACAATGAGCGATATGCCCGCAAGGAAAGTCCGTATCCCAGCCGAGGCTTGCCGATGATCGAATCGACCTTCCTGTTCCTGCCGGGCGTCGGGCACATCACGGAGCGGAAATGGTGGCGTGATGGGATCGAGACGTGGCACCACTTCCTGGACACGAATCGCATCAGCGGCATGAGTGGGGAGCGGAAAGCCTTGTACAATGAGCGAGTGGCGGCCGCCCAACAGCATTACGTTGAGCGGGACGCCCGGTTCTTCGGCCGGCAGATGAAGGCTCGAGACCAATGGCGTCTGTACGAATGGCTCCGCGGCTCTGCCGTCTATCTCGATATTGAAACGGCCGGCCCGTCCGGAGATGTGACGGTCGTCGGCCTGTATGGCCGCGGGACAATGACGAGTCTCGTCGCGGGTGATACGCTGACCGAAGACCGGTTGTCGGAGGAATTATCCTGTTATGAGCTGATCCTGACTTTTTTCGGGTCTGGCTTCGACCTGCCCTGTCTCCGCGCCCGGTACCCGCGGCTTCGTCTGGATCAGCCTCATATCGATCTCTGCTTTGTGGCCAAGCAGGTCGGACTCCGAGGTGGATTGAAATCGATCGAAAGTCAGGTCGGCATCGAGCGCACGGCTGCGCTGCAAGGATTGGATGGTTGGGATGCCGTCCGATTATGGACGCGCTGGCGCCACGGTCGAGACGCGGAAGCCCTCGATCTCCTCTTGGCGTACAACGAAGCAGACTGCCGGAACCTTGAGCCGCTGGCGGATTTTCTCTACTGTGGCCTGGCACGACAGTGCCGTGGCGATCTTTTTCCCCGCATCAGCTAGGCACTACGCTTCCTGGGCGGCGTGCCACCCCGAGCTCCGGGCTTATCCTGTTGTTGCTATCGCCTCCTGCTGAGGCGTCAGCTCAGTTCAATGCGGCGGTAGAGAGCTTCGACATCCTCCCGACGCATGTCTTTCGGCGAATAGAACCGCACTTGATAGAGATCGAAGAGGCGAGCTTTGGCGGTTGGGTTGCCCTTCCGTGCCTGCTGGATCAACTTCCGGCGGCGTTCGAATTCCTCCTGTTCTTCCTGCGCGATCATTTGTAGACGACTCTGCATGATCACCTCCATTTGAATGAACGGACGTGACGAGAACCTGCGGCACGGCCACTCCGGCGTAATCAAAGACCCGCGCGAGGGTCCGAAAGGAGAGAGACGGCATTCTCACGGTTTGGAATGCCTGGAACGTGTTCGCCGGTCTTCACCGGAATGCAACTGAAACCGAAAACCACGCGCAGGATGATATGTAGGTTTATGATGAAGCTCAAGATCGGCAAACCACCTACATGTTTTGTAGTGCCGACATGATGGCGCGGCATTCACCGACAGACGCTCTGGCCCGGCTCGGTCGATAATGTTGTTCATGTCGTAGAGGAGACCTATCATGACATGTCCTCGTTGTGCCGGATCGATGATGCCGCTCGACCTTCATGACCACGAAGGAACGTACTTGACACTGCCCGGCTGGCGATGCATCGCGTGCGGAGAAGTACTGGATCCGACGATTCTCGCCAACCGTCGCCGCCGTACCGTCATGCGAAGCCCGGCCGCGCGGCCTCACCTGCAAGAAGTACGGACCTCGTAACGGGCAGGCTCTCCACCAATACGGTGCCGGGCTGACAGCCCGGCACGCCGCAACTTTCTCGCAAGCGCTCAGCAGATGTGGCACCACGGCCAACGCGATCGCTCGTCGTCTCGAAACCGGCGCTGCCGCTCGTTCGATCCCGATCAATGCCCTCATGACTGTAAGCATCGGAACTAGGGCCGACTGCGGACCGCTCGCACAGCACAATTGTACTTTCACCGATAGTTGGCTCCACGCCACGGCGGTACAAGCGAGTATCCTGAGGAAATGGACTGCCTATGAAACGGGACGGATCGTCTTCGTCAACGGGACCACGAGACCGCAAACAGGAACGCCGACGCCCGGAAGATCTCACCCCGAGGGAGCAGGAGATTCTTCAGCTCATTTGGTCCGGTCTCCGCAATCGAGAGATCGCGGCCCGGTTAAAGATCAGCGTCAAGACCGTTGAAGCGCACCGCGCGACGATGATGAAGAAAGTCCGGGTCACCAA
This sequence comes from Nitrospira sp. Vd2, assembly GCF_979581665.1. Classification (NCBI taxonomy): domain Bacteria; kingdom Pseudomonadati; phylum Nitrospirota; class Nitrospiria; order Nitrospirales; family Nitrospiraceae; genus Nitrospira; species Nitrospira sp. Vd2. Next base: position 22,112 of record NZ_CEFZSK010000028.1, read on the forward strand.
CACGGCTCAATTGCTCAAAGCGGCCATCCAAGAGGGGATGATTCACGTGGCGTGAGTCGCGCCAGTGGCCCCGGTGGTCTCAGAATCCCGTGCCCGACCTCCCTCCGTGCTCCCTCACGCCTGCCCCGTCTGTTGGGTTGTCAGCAACTCGTCGATTGCCGCTCGCAAGTCTCGCAGGCGCACCGGCTTTTCGAAATACACGGTCGCGCCTCGCCTCAACACTTCCTCGCGGATCCTGTAATCGCCGAACCCTGTCAGGACGATGATCGGAGTGGTTGGCAGCTGATGACGGAGCAGCGTGAGAAAATTGAAGCCTCCGCCCGGCATGTGAAGGTCCGTAATCGCCAGCGCCACGGTGCGACCTTCCATCCGCTCGAATGCTTCGTAGGCGTTGGCCGCCTGAATGACGCGATAGCCGAGGGGTTCGACTCCGTCCGCCAGGAGTTGCAACATTTCCACGTCATTCTCGACAATGATGATCGCGTCCATCGCGGGTTTCCTCGGTTATACTGTCCAGATGGACATCGAAGCGGAAGTTCGTGCCCTTCTGGGCGCCACGCGCGTGGGAATGTTGGCGACCCTCGGGCCCAACGGCCCGCTCGCATCGGCAATTCCCTTCGTGGCGCTGGAGGGCTGGCAGACTCTCGGGATTCATGTCAGCACGCTTGCCGCACATACCCAACGCTTACGGCACGACCCGCGGGTATCTGTGCTCGTACTTGAAGCGGACCAGCCTCAGCACAATCCCTTGGCGCTCAAACGACTCGTGCTCCAAGGGCGGGCCTCGATCGTCTCCTCGGACCATCCGCAACACGACTTGATCACGGCCGGCTTCCTTGCTCGTTTTCCCGATGCCAGGATCACGCTTGGCCTTGGTGATTTTCAGTTCTGGACGCTTTCCATGGACCGCGCGCAATTCATCGCGGGATTCGGTCGAGCCTATACCGCGTCCGGCACCGCTCCAAATCAGTGGGTGCATCAAGGACGGCCCGACTCCACGCCGTAGCAGGTTCGAGGGCCGTGGCTCTTCATCGCAGCCGATTCTTTACAGGACTGCTCGTCGTCATCGGCGTCACTTCCACTGTGATGATGATGCCGTTTCTGCACGCCCCTGCCATGGGTGCGTCCGAGCGGCTCACAATGGCATCACACCTGGTTGAAGAAGGTGACCGCCTCGCGACCGACGGTCGGGAGCGTGAAGCCCTGGAACGGTTTCTCGCCGCACACGTGACCCTCCAACGTCTGCTGTTCGACTCATTCGTGGGCGCGTTGTATCGGAGCATGCAGGGAGAGGCGGGAGACGAGACGCCGATGTCCGGGGAGGTTGCCGATGCGGCGACCCTCCGCAACCTCAATCTCTCCAAGCTATGGATCGTCCTGGACCCTGATGACCGCGCCTTCGAGTTGAATCTCGAACGCGAACGCGCGCAGGTCATCCGGCAGTTCCCTTCCTTCAAGACCCCGGAATCCGCAAACGGGCTCGAGGCGTTTCTCCACCGGCTCTATCCAGAGGATATCGGCGGCGAGCGGCAGATGAACGCGCTCCGTGACGGAACCTTGCCGTCATCGAAACGATGGGAGCGCTTGGACCACGCCCAGAGGGCTCCTTAAACGGCATGCCGTGTCGCCGGCGCCCGCTCCAAGCGCAGGCGCGCGGTTCCTCCCCCCGAGCGGATCACGAGCACCGCTTCACCGCGCTCCTCCCCCTCATCGACAATGTGACGGACATCTTGAATCGTCACTTGCCGATGTCCTTGCGGGACATGTGGGTCGGTCAGGGTGATGGTGAGAGCCTCCGAGCCGCGATCCACCGTCAACGCGAGCGCGTCCAACGGCAGCCGTTCGGGCGATTCGCTTCCGGCGCTTTCGACCCGCACCAGCCAGCCATAGTGATGCTGGCTGTACAGATCGAGAAAGGCGGGCCATCGGTCCCTGGGTATCTGAGTCGCCAAGCGGCACCACCAGCGATCGACGTCGGCATCCGGTCGGGAGACGGTGGGGTGGCTTAACGAGCCGTCTCTTCGCCGGCTTTCTCAATGGAGATCGCGCGGCCCTGAGGCGTAATGCGGCTGCTGATCCGGTCGCCGGGTTTCAAGTCGGTATCTCCGGTCGTCCCTTCATCGATGAAGAGCCGTACATCCTGCCCGTCCCGGTTGCGAATGATGTAGCCGCGGTCGTCCAGCCGCAGGACTTGTCCTTCGACCATCCGCATATTTGCCGCTTGACCGGGATTGACTGTGGGATCGGCGATCCCCGTATCTTGTCGTCCACGACTTTCCTCGCGGGGGCCGGTTGTGGGATGGGGGGGTTG
>NZ_CEFZSK010000029.1:0-20278 GCF_979581665.1 Nitrospira sp. Vd2
TCTCATGGACCCAGGCCTCCATTGTAGGCCTGGCCCAGAAATTAGTAATCACCATTCCTGCTGCGTGATTATAACAAACAGGGGCGACTACTTCGGGGGAAACCGCGTAATCGTGACCGGTGCGTAGGAGAGCGTGGGGCCGTCCGGGGTCCGGTACGCAAGCGTATGCTTGAGCCAGTTCGCATCGTCGCGTGTGGGAAAATCCGAGCGGTAGTGCGCGCCGCGGCTTTCCTCGCGGGCGAGCGCGCCAGCCACGATGGTGTCGGCGAGATCGAGAAGCGATTCGAGCTCCAGCGCCTGAATCAAATCGGTGTTGAAGACGCGGCCGTGATCCTGAAGCAAGAGTCGGCGCGCCCGCAGCCGCAGCTCCTGCACGGTCTTCGCGGTCTGCGTCATCGATTCTTTGGTCCGGAAGATCCCCAAGTTTTGGCTCAAGGCCTTGCCGAGCTCGTCGCGAATCTGCCACGCCCGTTCTCCGTTGCGCGTAGCCATCAACGCTTTGATGCGGCCCTCTTGGTGCTGCAGGGTTGAAGAAGATGGCGTGACGGGCCGAGCCGTCGCAATGTAGTCGGCCGCGCGCGTGCCGGCCCGGCGCCCGAACACGATCGTCTCGAGCAACGAGTTGCCGCCCAGCCGGTTTGCTCCATGCACGCTCACACACGCGCATTCCCCTGCCGCGTACAAGCCGGGAATCTCCGTCTCGCCCCATTGATTGGTCCGGACACCGCCCATTTGGTAGTGCGCGCCGGGGCGCACCGGGATCGGGCTTTCGATCGGATCCACGCCGGCAAATTCCATGGCGAGCTCCCGGATTTGCGGCAGCCGCTCCAGAATCCGGTGGCGCCCCAAATGGCGAAGGTCGAGCAGCACGCAGCCTTCTACGCCACGCCCTTCGAGAATTTCCTTGCCGATCGCGAGCGACACGGTCGAGCGGGTCGCCAACTCCATCTGCTCGGGCGCGTAGTGCTTCATGAAGCGCTCGCCCAGGGTGTTCAGCAAATGACCGCCCTCGCCGCGGGCCCCTTCCGTGATCAGAATCCCCGTATCCTTGAGTGTGGTCGGATGGAACTGGACGAATTCCATGTCTTCGAGGGGCGCGCCGGCGCGGTACGCCAGCGCCATGCCATCGCCCGTATTGATCACGGCATTCGTGCTGGTGAGAAACACTCGCCCGCTGCCGCCCGCCGCGAGGATCACCGCCTTTGCCGCAATCGTCTGAAGGCCGCCGTGAATGATGTCCCATGCGACCACACCCTGGCACCGACCGTCTTCCACGATCAGCGCCGTCACGTACCATTCCTCGTAGACGAAGATGCGGCGCTTCATGAGTTGCTCGTACATCGCGTGCAGGATGGCATGGCCGGTTCGATCGGCGGCGTAGCAGGTCCGGGGAAAGCCGGCGCCACCGAAGGGGCGTTGCGCAATACGGCCTTGTTCATCGCGGCTGAAGATCACGCCCATCCGTTCGAGGTCCAAGATGTCGGCCGGCGCCTCGCGGCACATGGCTTCGATCGCATCTTGATCGCCCAGGTAGAGCCCGCCCTTCGTCGTGTCGAAGGCGTGCGCCTCCCACGAGTCATTCTCACCGAGCGCGGCATTGATTCCGCCCTGCGCGGCGACGGAATGGCTCCGGACCGGATGGACCTTGGAGACAACGGCGATGTCGAGTGAGGCGGGAGCCGCGAGCGCGGCGCGCATGCCGGCGAGGCCGGCTCCGACGATGAGCAGGTCGTGTGTCTTCATTCGGCCAAGATCACTGCGCACCTCCGGCTCGAAGAGATGGCACGTGATTCATCATCGCGCAGAGCGCACGTTGCTGCAAGACCCTTGCTTCGCTCCACGCGGGCAGGCAGAATGGGATCATCGCGATTTCAACTAGGAGCGCGCATGAACGCTGACCAGATCTTGAGTCCGTCCGATACGTTCGTCCATCGTCATTTGGGACCGACCGAGGCCGACATTCAAGAAATGTTGGCCGCCTTCGGCTATCAATCGTTGGATGCGTTGATCGATGCGACCGTCCCGGACGATATCCGGCTTCGACGCCCGCTCGCGCTCGGCCCTCACCGCGGCGAGCACGACGTTCTTGCCGAGTTGCGACGCCTGCACGACCGGAACAAGATTTTCCGGTCGTTCATCGGCATGGGCTACTACGACTGCCCGACGCCGCCGGTGATCCAGCGCAACATCTTGGAAAATCCCGGCTGGTATACGCAATACACCCCGTACCAACCGGAAATCTCCCAAGGCCGGCTCGAAGCGCTCCTGAATTTCCAGACGATGGTGGCGGACCTCACCGGGCTGCCGCTCGCGAATGCTTCCCTTCTCGATGAAGGTACGGCCGCGTCCGAAGCCATGACGATGGCGCATCGCATTATCAACCGAGAGGCGGACGGGGACCGGAATCTCTTCTTCGTCGCGGACGACTGCCATCCACAGACCATCGCGGTGCTGCAGACCCGCGCCACGCCGCTAGGCATCACGTTGCGGGTCGGCAAGGCGGCCGAGGCGGTCGCTGACCCGCATCACCTCTTCGGGTTGCTGCTCCAATATCCGGCCACTGATGGCGCGATTTATGACTACCGCCCGCTGATTGCCCAGGCCCATAAGGTTGGCACGCTCGTCGTCGTGGCGACCGATCTGTTGGCACTCGCACTGCTCGTCCCTCCAGGCGAGCTGGGGGCCGATATTGCCGTCGGATCGAGTCAGCGTTTCGGCGTCCCGATGGGGTTCGGCGGCCCGCACGCCGCCTTCGTTGCCACAAAACAGGAGTACGTGCGGCAACTGCCCGGACGGCTCGTGGGACTCTCCAAAGACGTGGCCGGCAAGCCGGCGTACCGGCTGGCTCTGCAGACGCGGGAACAGCACATCCGCCGCGAGCGGGCGACCAGCAACATCTGCACGGCTCAAGTGCTGCTCGCCGTCATGGCCAGCATGTATGCCGTCTATCACGGTCCAGAGGGATTGCGCCGGATCGCGGAGCGCGTGCACGGCTTGGCCGTGAGCCTTGCCGAAGGGCTGCGCCGGCTCGGCCATCGGACCGGCGACGCGCCGTGCTTCGATACCGTTCGTGTATGGCCGAGCGGGGAGACGGCCGCACGCTCCACCGATCGGATTCTCGCCCGCGCCCACGAGCGGGGCATCAACCTCCGTCGGTTCGACGACGAGTCAATCGGGATCGCCCTGGATGAATTGACGACGGCGGAGGAAGTCCAGACGCTTTGGGATATCTTTGGGGGCGCGGACGGTATCCCCTTCACAGTTGCCGGCATTGCGCGGGAGGTCTCCTGCGATTTTCCGCCGTCTCTCACGCGAACCAGCAAGTACCTCGCGCATGAGGTGTTCAACCGCTACCATTCCGAGCACGAGATGCTGCGCTATCTGCATCGCTTGCAGGCGCGCGACCTCTCGCTCATCCACTCGATGATTCCGCTGGGCTCATGCACGATGAAATTGAATGCGACGGTGGAGATGATTCCGGTGACCTGGAAAGGCTTCAGCCGTATCCATCCGTTTGCGCCGGCCGAGCAGACGTTGGGCTACCAAGACCTCTGCTCACAATTGGAGCGGTGGCTCGAGGAAATCACCGGCTTCGCGGCTGTCTCGCTGCAACCCAATGCCGGCTCGCAAGGTGAATACGCCGGTCTCATGGTGATCCGTGCCTATCAACAACACCGCGGGCACGGTCAGCGCGACGTCTGTTTGATTCCGACCTCGGCTCACGGAACCAACCCGGCCAGCGCGGTCATTGCCGGGCTCCGCGTAGTCCCCGTCGCCTGCGACGATCATGGGAATATCGACGTGGTCGATCTGGAAGCCAAAGCGAAAGAGCATGCCGATCGCCTCGCGGCATTGATGATCACCTACCCCTCCACCCACGGCGTCTTCGAGGCGGCGGTGCGACGAATCTGCGAGATCACGCATCGCTACGGCGGGCAGGTGTACATGGACGGCGCGAACATGAATGCGCAGGTGGGACTGTGCCGACCCGGTGACATCGGCGCGGATGTCTGCCATCTCAACCTGCACAAGACGTTTTGTATTCCCCATGGGGGCGGCGGCCCGGGCATGGGGCCGATCGGCGTGGCGCGGCATCTCGCGCCGTTTCTCCCCGGTCATCCGGTCACAAGGCTCGGCGGCAAGCACGCCATTGGTCCGATCTCGGCAGCGCCGTATGGGAGTGCGAGCATTCTCGCGATCTCCTGGGTGTACATCGCATTGATGGGAGCGGACGGGCTGACGAAGGCGACGAAGGTCGCCATCTTGAACGCCAACTACATGGCCAAACGCCTGGAAAAGCACTATCCCGTTCTCTACACCGGCAAGAACGGGACGGTGGCACACGAATTCATTATCGACATCCGTGGCTTCAAGGACAGCGCCGGTATCGAAGCCAATGACATCGCCAAGCGGCTCATGGATTACGGCTTCCATGCGCCGACCATGTCGTTCCCCGTCCCCGGCACGCTGATGATCGAGCCGACGGAGAGCGAATCGAAGGCCGAACTGGATCGGTTCTGCGACGCGATGATCAAGATCCGGGGCGAGATTCAGGAGATTATCGAAGGCCGGATGCGGCAGGATGACAATCCACTCAAGAATGCGCCGCATACCGCGGACGCGGTGACAGCCAGCGAGTGGACACACCCGTACAGCCGTGAGCAGGCCGTCTTTCCGGCTGCGTGGGTCCGCGCGGCAAAGTTCTGGCCGAGTGTGGGACGGATCGACAACGCCTACGGCGATCGGCATCTCGTGTGCGCGTGCCCCCCGATGAGCAGCTACAGCTAGAGGGACTTGCTCGACGGAGCGCACGCAACGGCCGAAGGCCCCCAACGGCCATTTCGTTCAATACCAAATCTCCATTCGCAGTCCTTTGGCATCTCGCGGTGGGCTCTCGGGTAGCCGCTCGGCCTGTCCTGTGGCAATCCGTAACGCCGTCCACGTCAACGCGTACGCGTCGACAATGTCATCCGGCGCGACATCCCGCCGAGGCAGGCAGGCGAGCGCCGCGCCGAGGGCCGCTTTCAGCCGGAGAAAAGCGGGATGGCCCGCTGATTCCAAAGCAGCCACACGTTCGCGTCGTCCTTCCACCGTCTTCTTGTTGAACACGGTGGCTTGTCGGCCACGGAGCGCCCAAAAGGCAAGCTCTGGATGCGCTTCATGCACCCGTGCCTGATACGCGGGCGTCATGGATCGATCGACCTCGGCAATCTTCGAAAGAATGCCGAAGGCCTGTCGACTCAAACCGGTCAGCTCGTGAAACGACGTCGCGCCCAAGCATGGCCGCGTCGGCGGGGAAAACACGCTGCTGGCCCGTGGATGACCAAGTCGTGCTCGCGCCGCGCGGTCGCAGAAACGGCCGCCCACCACCGGGGCGTCGAGCAGGCCGACCGGCAGATCAAGCGTAATGACGTCAGGCGTCGGATCAGCGAGTGTCAGCACATCAGCGAACGCTGGCAGCACGACCGGCCGTTCACATGCGCGCGATCGCGTATTGAGCCGTACCACCACCCAGCCGCCTCGACAGCCATCGACGCCCGCCACAATCGGCATTGAGCCCCTGCGCATCCTTCCTTGGTTCCGCGCCCGAAAGGCAGTATAGTGGATCCGTGAAGGACGCCGGTATGCACCTGTTCCTTGCCGTTCTGCTCACGTTGCCGGTCGCCGCGCTCTCCCCTGCTGCAGAAAGCCGGCCGGGACCGGGGTGGCATCCGTCCAGTCCCATTAATCTGGAGCCCGGAGTCCACTATCGAAGCGGCACGCGGCTCCGAGTCGCCGACTATGGGACGGCCTTTACGATTCCTCAGGGTTGGTTCGGCGCGATGCCGCCCGGCTCTCGGACCCTGTACCTGGAATCACCGAAGCAGATCGGCTTGGGACTCGTCTCGCTGTTACGCGGCGTGACGCCCGAGGAAATGGAGGAGCATCTGAACGAACCGCAGGTCATCGACGAGGGATATATGCTCCATCCGATAGGATCGGCGACACGCACTGATCAGCGGATTACCGCGCTGTATCACCACGGACAAGATCGAGCGGTGGCCCTCGCCCTGTTTGGCCCAGACGGGACAGGGATTCTCTTCATGATCACGGGGCCACAGTCCGAGAAGCCGACCTACGACGCAATTCTGGATGAGCTCGCCCGATCGGTGGAATTTTTCGCGCCGCAAGTCCGCCCAGCCGAACGCTAGGAGGCGACGTGAGATGTTCGGGAGATTAGACTCAACCTGCAGGATGGTTTGCCGATGGTAACGCGATGACGTGCCGCGCCGCCCGGTTCATGCCGATCTCTCCCGCCGTGCCGACGACGTGCATCCGGTGCGGCGAAACGGGCCTCACGGTGTTCTACTCATCACGAGACGGCCGGATCCATCTCTGTCCGCCCTGTTTTCAGGTTGAGACGGCGGCCGGGCCACTAGAGATCCGGCGCGAAGACGCTACCTGGAAGAGTCGGAAAAGGTAAGGCCCCCTTTCTGCACCTCGGTATAGGGCAGCAGCCAGACGAGCGATTCGTCGTGGAGGTCGACCACCTGAATGCGGTTGCCCCAGGGATCACGAAAGTCACAGCGAAACCCCTCCTCGACCTTCAAGCCATATTTGCCGATGATCTTCTCCCGCACCGCCTGCACTTAGGCATCATCGCGCACGATCAAGCCGAAATGCTTCGCGCGATCGGGCTGCAAGGTTTCCACCTCGAAGATCGCCAGGAATTGATGCTCGCCGAGCTTGCACCAGGCCGCCCCTTCTCCGCCGCGCAACATTTCCAAGTTGAACACGTCCTGATAGAAGGCGACCGCCTTCTCCACATCGTCCACTTCGATCACGACATGATTGCATCCGTAGACCTTGACCGCCACGGCGATTCTCCTTTCCGAGCGTCGTCCTAACTTCAGGATAACAGGAGGAGCGATTAGATGGGAGCCTGGGTTTGCCCCGAGGAAGCCAGCGCCTCCAGCCTTTAGGGCGCCTATGACCGGCGGGAAGCAGCGCGTCTGCGATCAGGAATGGCTTTTTAGGCCAGAGGCCATGGCAACGAGCAGAAGGAGTGCGATACTCTGAGACTGTTCGGCCGCTGCCTGTAGCAACTTGCGGCAGTACCGCCTGTCAGCAGCCGTTGACTCAGACCATCGTGTCACGGATTCCCGCTTGGAGGCTATAGATCATGAGACAGATCGTGCTTGCCAGCTTCCTTCTCTGCTTCATCACGACTGCCGCGACCCTCGCGGGCACGAGTGAGGTGGCTCAGCAGCCGCCCCTCGCGAAGGCCACGTTTGCCGGTGGGTGCTTCTGGTGCTTGGAAGAGGCGTTGGACAAGGTCAAAGGCGTGGTCTCGACGACTTCGGGCTATACCGGCGGCCAGCAGCCGAACCCATCGTATGAAGAGGTGTCGGCGGGCGGCACCGGACACGCCGAATCGGTCGAAGTTCTCTACGACCCGAAGGTTGTCAGCTATGAGCAGTTGCTGGATGCGTTTTGGCACAACGTCGACCCGACGACGCCTGACCGCCAGTTTTGTGACCGGGGCCGTCAGTATCGATCCGCGATTTTCTATCATGATGAAACACAGCGCCGGCTGGCGGAGGCATCCAAGCAGGCGTTGGAGCGATCGAAGCCATTCACCGGCCCAATCGTCACCGAAATTGTTCCGGCGTCCACGTTCTATCCGGCGGAGGAGTATCATCAGAATTTCTATCAGAAGAATCCGTTTCGATATAAGTTCTACAAGTTCAATTGCGGGCGAGCTCAACGGCTGGAAGAGCTGTGGGGCAAGAAAGGCTGAAACCGGTACGCAGCATTCAGTGGCGCCAGCGCAGCCGAGCGCCGGCCGGGCGAAGCGCCGCCCAGACCGGCCGGATCAGCGGGAGGTGAGCCATCAGCTGGAGGTGCGAGATCGGCGTCACCCGTCGCTTCTCTCGGAACGTCCTCAACAGTGTGACGGACACGAGCAGCCGAAGGATGCCGGACGCCAGAAAGACCAGTGGGAGGTTCGAGACAAGCGGTAGTACCAGGCCGAAGAAGAACAGCTTGGCCGGCGCGATCGTGGCCAACCAACTTCCCAGCAGCGCCCCCACTGCCGCTCCGGCCGCATTGGTCGCGTTGTACACGGCGATGCCTCGTGCCCGATCGCCGGCCTGCAGCACGTCGAAGACATAGTTGCCGAGGCTCAACGAGAATCCCGGCCAGATCATCCCCGACACGAAATTGATGCAGACGACGCCCCACCAGGTGGGCGTTATTAAATAGAGGACCGGGAGGATGGGGATGAGCAGACCGGTCACGGCAAGGACTTTCGTGTTCCCGTACTTGTCCGCAATGCGCCCCCATTCCTGCAGTGTGAGCAACTGCCCCAGGATCGGCGCCGCCATCCAGACGCCGTATTGCACATAGGTCAACTGAAGGTCGCGCAACAGGTAGACCACGAAGAAGGGCCCGGCAATCATCGTCGCCACATGAAAGCTTCCGGAAAAGACGAGAAAGCGCCGAAACATGATGCTGCGGCGGGAGCCGAGGAACTCGATGACCCCGCTCGATTCGGCGGGCATCTGGTTGCCTTTGGTCTCATCGAGTCGTGACAGATACTGCACCGACGCCAACCGAGCCGCGGCGGCGAAGCAGAAGACCATCGCGAAGCCCCAGATCGGCTGAGTCCATCGCTCAGACACGTGAAGCAGCACACCGCCGGCCGCGAGCGCGAGGAAGCTGCTCATCGCGATCACCTTCGCGCGCTTGGCGAAGTACGTCCCCCGGTGATCGGCATCGACCATGTCGGTGATGAGACTATTCCATGCGGGCACGGTCAGATGGCCGGCGGCAAAGTATAGCGTCACGCTGGCGAGCAGGAGCCACGGACCGTACCCGGGGAACAGAAAGGGAAGCAGGAACACCGGTACCCAGGCGAGCGCTTGCGCGGCCGCGCCGTGGAGAATCAGCGGCTTCCTCGCCTGAAGGCGGTCAAGCACTTTGACGGAGAGCAATTGCGAGCAGGTCCCGATAACTGGCGGCAAGGCAGACAGCAGACCGATCTGAAACGGCGAAGCGTGCAGGTGCAGTGCAAAAGCCGAGAGATAGCTCTCCCCGCTTCCCTGCATCATCGCGGAGCACGCACCTTCTTTGACCTGATCCGCCAACGGGTCCGAACACCGGCTCCGACCTCTATGGTGCTCATCGGCCGTATTTCCACGCTCGGAAGATGAGGCATTCATACGTCGGTATAAATCCGACACGAAGGGCGTTATCAAGAAAATCTGTTTTAGTACCCAACAATAAGTACGTAGGCACGCTGCGGCCGTCCTGCTAGATCTCGCCCAGAGCCGCTCAAGACGGTATCAGGCTTTCTCGAATCAGCCTCAATGTGTTAGAAGAAAGAAGAAGGAGCACGTGATGGCTGAGATGGGTCCATCCACCGCGTCCAACTTTATCCGCGACATCGTCGCGGACGACCTGACTACGGGCAAACACCGGCACGTCGTGACACGCTTTCCGCCGGAACCGAACGGCTACCTCCATATTGGCCATGCCAAATCGATCTGCTTGAACTTCGGCCTGGCTCAGCAGTTCGACGGTGTGTGCCATCTCAGGTTCGACGATACGAATCCGACGAAAGAAAGCATGGAGTACATGCACGCCATCCAGGAAGATGTGCGTTGGCTGGGATTCGACTGGCAGGGGAAGATGTTTTATGCGTCGGACTATTTCGATCAGCTGTACGACTATGCCGTTCGTCTCATCACGAAAGGGCTGGCCTATGTCGACAGTCTGAGCGCCGACGAGATCCGGCAGTACCGCGGCACGCTCACCGAACCCGGCAAAGACAGCCCGTATCGGACGCGGTCGGTCGAGGACAACCTCGACCTGTTTACCAGGATGCGCGCCGGGGAGTTTCCGGATGGTGCGCATGTCTTGCGGGCGAAAATCGACATGGCGTCCCCCAATATCAATTTACGCGACCCGACGCTCTACCGCATCCGTCATGTCGCACATTACCGGGCCGGTACACGGTGGTGCGTGTATCCGACCTACGACTATGCGCATCCCATCTCCGATGCGATCGAAGGCATCACCCATTCGATCTGCACGCTGGAGTTCGAAGATCATCGTCCCTTGTACGACTGGGTCTTGGATCACGTCGATCCACCGTGCCATCCGCGTCAGATCGAATTTGCGCGTCTGAATCTCTCCCAGACGGTGATGAGCAAGCGCAAGCTCCTGGAGCTCGTGGAACACAAGGATGTCTGCGGGTGGGACGATCCCCGCCTGCCGACGCTCCGAGGACTGCGGCGGCGCGGGTATACGCCCGAAGCGATCCGGGCCTTTTGTGACCACATCGGCGTGGCGAAACGGGACGCCGTCGTCGAAATGGCCTTGCTGGAACATTTCATCCGCGAGGACTTGAACCGTCGCGCCCCGCGCGTCATGGCGGTGCTGAAGCCCTTGCGCGTCGTGATCGAAAACTATCCTGACGATCGGGTCGAACACTTGGAGGCCATCAACAATCCCGAAGATCCCGCCATGGGGACACGACCCATTCCGTTTTCCCGCGTACTCTATATTGAGCAGGATGATTTTCGGGAAGAGCCGCCCAAGAAGTTCTTCCGCTTGGCGCCGGGGCAGGAGGTGCGCCTTCGCTACGCCTATATCATTCGGTGCATCGGCGTCACGAAACATCCGCGCACGGGAGAGATTGAAGAAGTGCGGTGCACCTATGATCCAGAGACCCGTAGCGGTGCGCCGCAGGCGGCACGGAAAGTCAAAGGGACGCTCCACTGGGTATCGGCGGCGCATGCCGTCCCGGCTGAGGTGCGACTGTACGAATCTTTGCTGAACGCGGATTATGAGGAGCGGGAAGGCGACGATTGGCGGGCAGGGCTGAACCCACATTCATTGACCCTGCTGACCGGCTGTCGCGTCGAGCCAAGTTTGGCGAACGCGACGCCGGGGACGCGATATCAATTCGAGCGGCAAGGCTACTTTTGCGTGGATCCCGATTCGGCACCCGGGCGGCTCGTCTTTAATCGGACGGTGGCGCTTCGTGATTCGTGGGCCAAGATCGAGAAGGCGCTCTAACACGCGGCGTTGCCACCTCTGCCAGTAAATTCACGCGACATGGCCGGACGCGACAGACACGACATTATCTGCCGCGTTGGAGATAGACGGATTGTAGGCCGATCATCGTTTTCGCATCGCGGATCGTGCCATCCTCGATCTGCGCCAACGCTTTCGTCAGTGGCAGTTCGACGATTTCCAACACTTCATCCCGATCGAGCTGCTGTTTTCCCACCCGCAACCCACGCGCCACGTACAGGTGCATGACCTCGTCGGTAAATCCCGGCGCGGTGAAGAACGTGGCCACCTTCTCGAGACGTTCGGGCTGATAGCCGATCTCCTCTTCGAGTTCACGCTGTGCGCAGACCGCCGGGTCCTCCCCGGGATGGAGTTTGCCGGCCGGAATCTCATAGATGAATCCACCCGCGGCGAGTCGAAACTGCCGAATGAGAATCACGGTGTCGGCATCCTTCATCGGGACGATCGCGGCCGCGCCGGGATGGCGCACGACCTCGAGCTCCACGCCGATCCCGTTGGGCAGCGTCACCTGTTCGAGGTTCAACGTGACGACCCGTCCTTTGTAAATGGTGGTGACCATCGTAGTCATTTCCGGTGTACGAGCGATCGAGGGACTATCCAATCGTTCACTTACCTCTGCGCCTTACGACGATAGAACGGGGGTTTCACGACACCGGCCGGCACGTGTTTTCCGCGAATGTCGATGAGCAGCCGCGTACCGGGCTCCGTAACGGCGGATGGGACGTATCCCAAGCCGATACCTTTCTGGAGGATCGGGGAGAGGTTCCCACTCGTCACCTCACCGATCTGGGCTGCATCGGGGCTCGCGAGGATCCGACAGCCGTGACGCGGGACCGCCTTTTCATGCAGTTCGAACGCGATCAGCCTCCGCGAGCAGCCCTGACGCTGCTGTGCGACCAGGGCCTCGCGGCCGACGAACTCGCCTTTGTCCATACTCACGATCCATTCGGCGCCTGCTTCCACCGGCGTCGTCTCTTCGCTAATGTCATTGCCATACAGCAAGTAGGCCATGTCGAGCCTGAGCAGATCGCGCGCCCCGAGACCGGCGGGCTTCAAGCCAAGCTCCTTGCCGACTTGCAGGAGGCCGTGCCAGATCGTCGTGACGTCGCCGGCTGACACATAGAGCTCATAGCCCAGCTCGCCGGTATAGCCTGTCCTGGTGACGACCAACTGAATCCCGCTGATCTTCACATGTAGACATCGGCGCGGTTTGAGGGTTGAGAGAGCCGCCACACCCAACCGCTCCAAGATCTCTTGCGATCGCGGTCCTTGCAGCGCGAGTTGGGCCATCGCGGCGGACCGATCGAAGACCTCGACGGCCCTTCCCGCCCCTTGTGTGAGCAGCCAGTCGAGAATCTTCACGCGGTTGGACGCGTTGACGCAAAGCCAATACTCATCCGCCTCCAACCGGTACACGAAAATGTCGTCCTTAATACCCCCGGCCGGATTGCAGACCATGGAGTAATGCGACTCGAGCACCCCAAGCTTCGCCACATCGTTCGTCGTCACGTATTGAAGAAGGGCGAGCGCGTCGTCGCCGCGAACGATCATTCGGCCCATGTGGCTCACGTCGAACACGCCGGCCGCCCGCCGCACCGCATAGTATTCGTCGACGACGCCGCTGTACTGCATGGGCATGTCCCAGCCGGCAAAGTCGACCAGACGGCCGCCGGCCGCTCGGTGTGCCTCATAGAGTGGTGTACGTTGCATTTCTTTTATTCTTTTCTTTCAACGGATGCTCGAAAAGGTCAGTTGCACCCGGCCCTGCCCCTGGCGCGCCAAGACGCGCCCCTTCCCGTACAACGAGGCCGCAGCAGAGAAAAAACCGGAGGTGTACCCTCCGGGGTACGTTGAGGATTTTTTCGATGCGAGAACGAAGTTGGAGACCTTTTCCAGCATCCGGTCATCGCAGGTCCAGTAATTCGACTTCAAATGTGAGAGTGGCATTCGGCGGGATGATTGACCCCGCCCCGCGCGAGCCGTACCCAAGATCGGGCGGCACGATCAGTTTCCGTTTTGCACCAATCCGCATGCCCAGGATGCCTTCATCCCATCCTTTGATGACCTGGCCGGTACCGACTCGAAACGAAAACGGCTGGCCTCGATCATGGGAGCTATCGAACTTCGTCCCGTCCGCGAGCCAGCCGGTGTAGTGCACCGTGGCCGTATCCCCCAACTCCGCTTCCCGCCCCGTCCCCTTCACCAACTCGACGTATTGCAACCCGGATTCCGTTGTGACGGGCCCCGACGCCTGGGGCGGTTCGCCAATTGCCGAGTCTCGAGCGAGTGACAGTGAAGCGGTCAGCATGAACGACAGCACGGCCAACGGGAACAGCATTCCCCCTCCAGCGAAATTTCAATCTTCAGGTTCCGAGAAGAGCGCAAGGCTGGCGGTATACCCGTGCAGGAAATTCATGCCACCCACCGGGCCGATCTCGCCTTGCGCGAAAAATCCCGCCAGAGGGATCTCGCCCGTCCGCTCGCGGACGACTGAGACATCGTGGTGGGGTCGGCCGAACAAGCCCCGCCCGCGACCACAACAGCTGAACAGCAGTGCTCCGCGCGCCGGACGGCGATGCCGCGCCCGGTCCGCCGCCAACAGCAAATGCAGGTCCTCGCTCGCGCTCTGTGCATCCCGGACTTGGAATTGGATCGTTTGTCCTTCTTTGACAATATCCCCGATGGCGACACTCCCGGAGCTCCGGTCCGCGCCGATCAGATTGCGGACAAGAAAATCGCCACGCTCAAAGCGATTTCGCTGCTCATCCATCACGATCCCGACATGCAACGCCTGCTGCACCAAGTTTCGTTCCTCGCTGCTCAGCGACTCGAACATACTTTGCAGACACTCCAACGCCGGCACGCCTGCCAATTCATGAACGAGATTGCGTTCGGCCTTCGTCACGACATACCGTTCGCCGATCGGCCGGCACCCTTGGGACACAATGGTTCGAATGATGACGGGGCCGGCAATCGCGACGGCGACGAGGCCGTCATCGTAGACCTCATCATCGAGCAGCAGCCGATTCTCCCCTTCGTCATGCCCGCCTCCGGCCATCCCGCCGATGGCATGAGCCCCCGGACACGCGTCGGCCAACCCGGCCAGTACCTCATCCATCGGGGCCGAAAATGGGTCAGCGAACATGAGGATCGTCGGCGGCGCGAGATGTAGGCGGCACTCCGCCGCCCATTCCTCGAGCGAGAAGCGATCGTCTTCGAACGCGAGCCGCAGTGGGGTGAGGGCCGCCCCCGGGAGGTGGGAGACCCACAGCGTGGCGGCCGCGCTTTGCTCAATCTCCTCGCTTGCCGTGATAATCCCTTCCCCGGTGCAGCCAATGAGGGCTTTGGGATTCAGCGCGTCACGGATCGCGCCACTCAGCTCTCGAACGTGGGGCCGATGATGGGCGGATACAAACAGGCAGGCCAGATCAACCGAGACATCGCCGAACTCGCCCCGTACCGCGGTCTTCAGCTCTTCTGCCGCGAGAAACGGATCGAGCTTTCGTGAGACCGCCGATGCAAATTGCACACGCCACCTTCTCCGGCAGTCTAACAACGCACTTTTGGCTTTGTCTATCGAGAAGAGGTGCTACTCGTCGAGGGCCGCGCGGTCACCCCGCTCCTGCTGCAGCTTTTTGTAATAGCGCCAAATGTAGGAATGGTAGTCATCGAGTTGAGCCAGCAAGTAATGCAGTTCGGTCGGATCCTCGGTTTCCAGCGCCCGCACCATGCGCTGTTGTAGAAACGTCGAGAAGGCCTGCGTCTTGTCGATTGCTGTCAGGAGCCGCAGGCCACCACCCATTTGATATTCGCCCATATGTCCCCTTTTCATGTTGGCAAAGAATAGAGATCGTGCCGGTCGATTGCAATGGGTCGAACGTCCGTTACGGCAGCCCCAGCAGTCGCGAAAGAACCGAGAGCGAGATCGCCTCCACCCGATGATCGTCTCGCCCAACCATCGTGGTCGCCATCGTCAAGGCATTGAGAATCGCTTCCTCCGTCGCTTCGGCGGTGGCCGTGAACAGGGCATTGAGGTGAGTATCTGATACATGCGTCATCGTGAAGAGCGGGGTCTCCGGATAGTGAGGAATCGTGTTCGCGGTGGAAAAGGCCAGGATGAAATCACCACTGCCGTGACGGACGGTCGATCCGGTGCGTGCGAGCCCCACAACGGCCCGCTTCGCCATGCGACCGAGTTGCCGGGCATCCACTGGCGCATCCGTCGCAATGACAATGATAATCGAGCCTTCTGCTCCAGCCGCCGATGTCGCCTGCTTGTCATAGCGAAGCCCGACCGGCACCCCATTGACCGTCAGTTCTTCACGTCGACCATGGTTGGCATTCACCAACACCCCGATCGTATAGATCACGTCCTGTACCGGGACACGACGTGAGGCCGTCCCGATCCCTCCTTTGAAGCCATAAGACACCATCCCGGTGCCGGCACCGACGGCGCCTTCCGCGACCGGACCGGTCGATGCCGCCTCGAGCGCCGTCACGACGTCCTGTTCGCTCACATGCCGCCCTTGGCTGTCGTTGAGCCGGCTGTCGTCACATTCGGCAACGACCGGGGTGACTGTATCGTCGCTGATCCCGATGGTGGGATAGTGTTTCAGCATCCACGTGATCACACCGTTCGCGACCCGCGGGACGTTCAACGTATTGGTCAATGCGACCGGATACTCCAGGAACCCCGATTCGGCAATCCAGGCGAGCCCGGTCATCTCGCCCGTACCATTGAGCACAAAACCGGCCGCGGGAACTTTTCGGTGCCACACATCGTCACGGGGAATCACGACGGTCACGCCCGTGCGGACGGGGCCGGTGCCGGGGACGAGTGCGCCGGCGCCACGTATGAGAGTCGCGTGGCCCACTTTGACGCCCGCCACGTCGGTGATGGCATTCAATGCGCCGGGAGCGAAACGACCGATCTGCACGCCAAGATCCCGGATACGAACTCGCTGTTCTCCCTGGAGCGGCTCACCGGCTGCGATCGGATTGATCGTCAGCATCCCGACGAGGAGGAGACAGAGCGGGGCAACCTGTTGCCGCGATGCCTTACCCATCTTGGTCTCCCGCTTTACCACCCGCTGGGAAAGGCATGAATCGGCTGGCTCGGGAATGATAGGCGAAGGCTGATCGCCTAACCGCCCACTTCGCATCGAACGCGACGTGGAACTCATCAAATCCCATGCCGCCGGTTGACAACTCCACGCTGTAAAGGTCGCTTGGCACAGCGGCAAGGACAGGAAAGACGTAGCGCAGTCCCCAGGTCGGGATGACCTTGAAATACTTGGCATCAAGAAACTGATAGCGGAATACAGGCCCGTCAGGCGAATTGAGCACGTCGTCCGGTGCGCCAAGCACGGCCACAACGTCGTTCATCGCCGTCTCCCCAGGCCGGATAAATGCCACCGCTTCCTCGGTCAACGGCCGGTTCACCGTCACCCGTTGCCATCGGATCGGGCAACCGGTTTGAGCGAGGACCAGGATGAACAGCGCAATTGCCCAGGCCACTCGCATGAGCGTCATTCGTTGTTAGTCACCGAAGGGCCAGAACTGAAACTTGGGCGGATCCTTCGGTTTTCCAAAAATCACCTCGTCGACGATCCCGCGGTCGTCGAAGAAGACGTACAGGTCTTGCCCTTTGATATTGGTTCGCGAGAAGAATAACAGGGTGCCTGATTTGACCTCGTAACTGTAGTATTGAAAGACGGGGCGTTTGTTGATCTCAATGAGGCGGTCGGGCGCACCCAATCGGCTCGCCACGTCCCGCTCCGTCGACACTCCTTTTTCAAGAGACTCGATCGCCTCGGGATCGAAGCGATCTCCGTAATTGCCGCGAAAAAACGCGCACCCCGAGACGAGGACTGACAACGCGAGGACGGCGGCCGCATTACGGAGCAGTCGGGGCCTTCTTTCGCGGGAGGATGAAGTCGTCCTCAAAGACTTCGTAGTGGGCAGGCACCAATCCGAGCTTTCGATAGACGGCTTGGGCGGCCGCATTCTCATGTTCGACATACAGCCGCAGGCCGCAGACATCGGGACGTCCTCGCGCTTGTTGATACACTTCCCTGTACAACCGTCGAAAGACGCCGCGGCGGCGCCACGCATGATCGATGTAGACGCTTTGGATCCACCAAAAGTTTGCATTGCGCCAGTCGCTCCATTCGAACGTGATCAAGAGCTGCCCCACGACCCGCCACCTCTCAGCGCCTCGCACTTCCGCGACGAGATAAAATCCATGACTCGGCGATTGCAGGACCGCGAGGGTGCCTTCCCGCAAGTCACGCTCGTCGAGCCGGCGCCCCTCGGTTTCCTCCGCGAGCGCGAGACTAAACCGCACGAGGGTTTCGAGATCGGCCATCGTCGCCGCGCGAACGCTCACGTCGGCCCTCGCCCGTTGCTCGTATGTCATCCCGGCACCGCCGGTCTGGCGCGTGCGAGCCACCCCGGCCCGGGATTAAAGAGCCCGGCGGAAAATTCCATCTTCATCGCGTCCTCCGGATCCAGCAGCACCGGATAGACCTGCTTCTTTGGCACGAAGGCAAGATACCCGGTAAATGGATGGATGGCCGTCGGAACGAAAATCATGACCAGCGGCCCGGCCGGGTCGACCTGGAGCGCAGGCGGCGCCGAGCCCATAACAAACCCAAGCGCCCATAGCCCGTCGCGTGGAAATGGGAACACGATGACCATGCTACGATCGAACCGCTCACGGAACTTGAAGATGTCCGTCATGCCTTTGAGCGTGACGTAAATCGTTCGCACGATCGGGATGCGTGTGAGCCATCGTTCGGTGGCATGGAGCAATCCCTGGCCGAGAACGTGCGTGGCAAAGATGCCAGCCAGCAGGATGAGGCATCCCAGAAGGACGATACCCAATCCCGGCACATCACTCTGGATCGCGGGGCCGAATATGTCGCCGACCAGGCCGTCGAGCGTGGTCAGCAAGGCGTGCAGGATGAGAAGTGTGCCGCCTGCGGGTAAGAAGATAAATAGCCCGGTGAGAAAGTATCGGCGGATAGCCTTAGCGCCCCTCGTCAGCATTCCTGCTCAGTCTAACAGAATCAGGCCATCGGTTCATCGGGTGGCAGGTGAGCCTTGATCTCCTCGGGCCAATTCTTTACCGTAGAGGCAGCCAGAGAGCAAAAGGAGGGACGATGGAAGAGGCGGGACCACCGGGAGCGGTCAACATCGACAGGGAATTGCTCGCGATCTTGTGTTGTCCGGAGACCAAACAGGACGTCACGCTCGCACCGCAGCGCCTTATTGATGTACTGAATCAACGGATCGCCAAGGGCGAGCTGAAGAACAAGGCCGGGCAGCCAGTGAGTGAAAAACTCGACGGCGGATTGCTCCGGGCCGACAAGAAAATTCTCTATCCGGTCCGCGAAGATATTCCTGTGATGCTGATCGAGGAAGGAATCCCGGTGGAGGGGCTGACGTGACGTCCGAGCAGACGGGCTAGGGGAGCAGCACCTGTACATCCCCTTGCTCGCGGTCCGTCCTTGACCCGGTGGACGTGCCGCACTGAGCACACAGGTATTCGTACAGGTTGGCGGTCGGCAGGACGAGGAGCAGACGTTGTCGCGTCGGGGTCGCCTGGCGACAACGCGGGCAGTACAAGAGCGAAGCCCGAAACTCACGAAAATCTGCAGTGGTTTCATGCGCGGGCCGACGCGGCTCTTGCCGCCGCGGTCCGGGTCGTCTTGTGAGGTTTCGCGGGTCCATCGTCTCAGATTCTCGGATCACCTAGTCGTCTTCATCCGCACGGCCGGCCCGCCGGTCCCGAATCAACCACCAACCTGAACGCAGTAATTGAACGGTCACATAGACCGATAGCCCCACCAGGATACCGTACACGCCCCCCCGGTTGAGCGGCCAGAGATCCGGCCTGTGCAAAACGAGTCCCAGGACAATGTGGCCGCCGACCCCGAACGACAAGGCAAAGATGGCCCACTCTCTCGCCACCGAGGTCTTGCGAACGTTCTCCATAGGAAGCGCGCACCCAAGGCAGAGGGCGACGAGTTGGAACTCAACTTAGACGGAGCTTTTGGACGACTCGATGTCCGTCGCCGTGATCAGGCTGGTGAGGTAATCGGACACGAAGAGCAGCGCTTCTTCACGACCATCAGCTCGTCTGCCCTTTTCACGACGCTGGACCGATAACTCGTGGTCCAAATCCGACTTCACGTCGCTGAGGACACGCTGGAGCGATGAAGGAGTCAGATTCGCGTCCATGTCTTCCAGCTCCTGACACCGATCCAGAACCCAGTTCAGCCCCTCGATACGCCCCGCGTAGTGCTCTTGATCGGCTGTGTCCAATCGAGCCATCGTCGTTGCAAATGTCTGAGCCTCATAGACCAAATTGTAAAAGCTCGTCACTGCTCGCTGCAATGTCGCATTCATGCTTCTCCCCTTCGCTAAAAAGACTTTCTCATTATACATGAGATAGCCTTGCCAACAAGGAGTTTTTTGGGTTATGTGAACAGGAGATCGTGGAATTCCGACATGAACCCGTAGTACAGCGGCGCGAAATCTTTCAAGCTCTGCGGGCTCGTTTCTTTCAGCCGACGAAAGAAGAAGACTTGATGGCGGGGATCGAGCTGCTCGAGAAGCTGGCCGAGCTTCGCCATCGTGAAACTGCCGGCCGGAACGCTCAGTACGTAGTGCACAAGGCGCTCGACGAATTGCTGACCGACGTAATCGCTCGTGATGTACCCCTCGGGCAACTTGCCGGTCGTCAAAAATTCATCGAAGGGAACGGCTTGTGCGGCGAAGGGAATTGGACTCGGAGGCGGACTCGGCATTCGTCGTGTGGTGGCCTTTACCTCGGCTCACTCTACCGAACGCTCTCGCGGCCGTCAAGGCGACCCCTGCCGTCTACAGGAATGGAAACGGTTCAGTGCTACGCACGACCGCAGAAGGACGGGAAAGAAAAAGGGCAAGAGCCCCTTGGGACTCCTGCCCTCTTTTGAACCGGCCTCTTCTGCTTACAACCAGTTCACGCGTGGGGCCCATACCGAGCTTGCGTGAACCCGCCGCGCTCTCAAATCTGTGCGCCGGGATAGCACCGCCAGGACCGGGTGGAACGAGCCGCGCTCGTTCCACCCATTCCTGATTTAGAGCCAATTGACCCGTTCTGCGGGCCGAATGTAGATCGGCTCTTCGACCTGGATACGCGCCACTTCCT